>CALJDF010000279.1 GCA_938023835.1 uncultured Alphaproteobacteria bacterium | reverse complement strand
AACAACACATCCGAGCGATCTGTGAGCTGCCCTTCGGCAGCACCGCGCGGGCTTTTGACGTGGTGATGACCAATCTCATCGGCAACGAGGTCGATGCCTGGCTTTCGCACCTGGACGACCCCTTCAGCAAGCTTCATTTGTACGGAAAGACGACCGTGCGGCCCGGTCGAAAGATGGGCCACGTGACGACGCTGACGCCTATCGGGTCCTCGCCTGACCCCGAATAACGCGCCCGAGGGGCGACTTGCGCCAAGCATCAAGGGGCATGCCCAAGCGTCGACCGGCTTTCTCTAAGCGACCGCGCAGCATCTGAATCTGCAGGACGTTTTCGATGCGGCGATCGAGAAAGGCCCAGGTGTCGCTGTAGTCCTCGGATTCGTCGTCAAGCCAGTAGAGGTAGGTCGCCGTGACGACACCCGCGAGCAAGCCTCTTTTCGTATAGAAATTGTAGTCCGTCGACTGATCGCCGGCGGCACGCCAAATCGTATCGGTGATCCGGTAAAGCCCGGCGGCCGGATTGTGCGGTGGCGGCAGGCGCCGGACGGCTTCGCGATGCTCGGCGAATAGCGTCATGAGTTGCCGTACCCCTATGGCGATCCGGCGCCGAATTGAGGATTCCCGCGCCGCCAATCCTTCAAGGTCGGCCTCAAGCCGCGATGCGATCGATTCACCAAAGTAGGTTGCAACGTCGGGAACGCCCCGCGGAAACAAGCGCGCCGCCCGCTCTGCGGCGATCCGAGCATCCTTGATGCTGGCGGCGAATGCCGCGGCCGACCATCCATCGAACGGCACGTGGCTCAAAACCGCCTTGAGTATCGCGTCTTTCTCGTCGTTGTCAGTCAAGGTCATTGTCCTCGTCGTCATCGGGGTCGTCCGGCTTGAAATGGTAACGCCACTCGGACTCGAAAATCAGATCGGTTAAGTCTGCCATCCGGGTCGGATAAAGACGGCCATCAAGATGATCGCACTCGTGCTGTACGACCCGGGCATGCATTCCCTCTGCCGTGACATCCACGGGCCTCCCTCGCGGATCGACACCGGTGTACCGGATGCGCGGATAGCGCGGCACCTTGCCCCGCAGACCGGGCACCGATAGACACCCCTCCCAGCCCAACACCATGTCCTGCGACAAGGGCGTGATGACCGGGTTGATCAGCACGCGCGGCTCATCGATCTCGCCGTCATCGCCTGGGACATGAAAGATAACCAACCGCTGCGGGACATGAACCTGTGGCGCCGCGAGGCCAAGCCCATCGGCATCTGCCATGGTTTCAAACATGTCGCCAATGAGCGCGTGGACCGCGGGCGCTGTTGGGTCTTCGATTTCCGCAGCCCGCTGTAACAACACCGGGTGACCCATTTTGGCGATTTTCAGGATTGCCATGGCGCATCATGGTCCACCGCGTATGGCGCGGTAAAGGCCCGAAAATAGCGAAAAAGCAGGCCATTTTGGCGCCCGCAGCGGGCTCGACGGGGTGTACATCGACAAATTCATATGGTATCCACCGCGCCTCGTAAGGTCCCGGCCAGTTCTCGGGGCGCCATCGACACGATTTTTGGGAGATCCCTTTGCAAGTCCACGTCCGCGATAACAACGTTGATCAAGCACTCCGCGCTTTGAAGAAGAAGATGCAGCGCGAGGGAATCTTCCGTGAAATGAAGCTTCGGAATTTCTACGAGAAACCATCAGAAAAGCGCGCCCGGGAAAAGGCCGAGGCCGTGCGGCGTGCCCGCAAGTTGGCGCGCAAACGGGCACAACGCGAGGTCTAACCACTCGCCCGATGCTTCAGATCTGCTGGAAAACCGCCTTTGGCGGCTTTTTTTGCGCCTAAAGGGCGCGAATAACGCCTTCCACCATCTCTTTGGCGTCGCCGAACAACATCATCGTGTTGTCGCGATAGAAGACCTCGTTATCGACACCGGCATAGCCCGGCGACAACGATCGTTTGACGAACAAGACGGTGATTGAGTTTTCCACATCGAGAATAGGCATTCCGTAGATCGGGCTTTGCGGGTCGGTCTTGGCCGCAGGATTGGTCACATCATTGGCGCCAATGACAAAGGCGACATCCGTGGTCGAGAAATCGCTGTTGATTTCATCAAGCTCGAACACCTCGTCGTAGGGCACGTTGGCTTCGGCCAGAAGTACGTTCATGTGACCCGGCATCCGCCCGGCAACGGGATGAACGGCAAAGCGGACCGTGACCCCTTCTTCCTTCAGCTTGTCGGCCATCTCGCGCACCACATGCTGGGCCTGCGCGACGGCCAAACCGTAGCCCGGCACAATGATGACGGAGCCGGCATTCTTCATGATGAACGCCGCATCGTCTGCGCTCCCGGCACGGACCGACTTGTCGCTACGGCCGCCGGAGACCGCGGCTGCCGCCTCGCCACCAAACCCGCCGAGAATGACGCTGATGAACGAGCGGTTCATCGCCCGACACATAATGTAACTGAGGATCGCCCCGGAGGACCCAACGAGGGCACCGGTAATGATCAGGGCCGTGTTCTCTAACGTGAAACCGATCCCAGCCGCGGCCCAACCCGAGTACGAATTCAGCATCGACACGACGACCGGCATATCGGCGCCACCGATCGGCAAAATAATGAGGAAGCCGATCAAGAACGAGAGCGCGACCAACAACCAGAACAGCGGAATGGTTTCGTTCAGGACAAAGACCACACCGATCGCGACGATCACGATGCCGATCAGCAGATTGAGCCAATGCTGACCAGGAAAGACGAGGGGATCACCCTTGACCAATCCCTGCAGCTTTGCGAACGCGACGATCGAGCCCGAGAAGGTGATTGCGCCGACGGCGGCACCGAGCGACATCTCTACGAGGCTCGCCATCTTGATCTGGCCGGCAATGCCGATGCCGTAGGATTCCGGGGCATATAGGGCCGCAGAGGCGACAAGAACGGCGGCAAGGCCGACGAGGCTATGGAATGCCGCAACCAATTGCGGCATGGCCGTCATTTGGATACGCAGCGCGATGACCGTGCCGATGACGGCGCCGATGCCCAGGCCAAGGATGATGAGATCAAAGCCAAGAACATGCGGATTTAGGATCGTCGTGACGATCGCGATGACCATCCCGGCAATACCGAAATAGTTGCCGCGCCGCGCCGTTTCGGGCGACGAGAGCCCGCGAAGCGCCATGATGAACAGCACCCCGGAGATCAGGTAGGCGACCGCAGAGAGGTTGGCAGCCACGCTATTTCTTCTTTCTAAACATTTGAAGCATGCGCTGGGTGACGACGAACCCGCCAAATATGTTGACCGCCGCTAGGATGATCGCCGCAAAACCAAAGATTTTGGCGATACTCATCTCTTCCGGCCCGGCCGCGATCAGAGCACCGACAATGATCACGCTGGAGATCGCGTTGGTGACCGACATAAGCGGCGTGTGGAGCGCGGGTGTGACACTCCAAACGACGTAGTAACCAACAAAGATAGCGAGCACGAAAATCGCCAGTCGGAACACGAAAGGATCAATGACAGCGGCTTCCATTAAGCAGACTCCCCACTCAACGAAGGATGAACAATCCGGCCGTCACGCGTTAGGGCGGTCGCCGTAATAATCTCGTCCTCCCAGTCGATCTTGAGCACTTTGGATTCGGGATCGATCAACGGCGTCACAAAACTGAGGATGTTCTTCGCATAAAGCGCCGAGGCGTCAGCGGCGAGGCGGCTCGGCACGTTTGCGTGACCGACAATCTTGACGCCACCGACATCGGCGACTTCGCCAAGCACCGATAATTCGCAGTTGCCCCCCTGCTCGACGGCAAGATCGACAATGACCGCGCCCGGCCTCATGCGGCGCACCGTCTCGGCCTTAATGAGCGTTGGCGCCGGGCGTCCGGGAATGAGGGCTGTACAAATCGCGATATCGGATTTCTCCAGTGTCGCGCGCACGAGCTCTTGCTGCTTTTCTTGGTACTCGGCGCTCATTTCGCGCGCATACCCGCCTTCGGTCTCGGCGTTCTCGACTTCGGTCGACTCCACCATGACGAACTTTGCGCCGAGCGATTCGACTTGTTCCTTGGCAACGGGACGAACATCGGTCGCCGAAACGATAGCGCCAAGTCGGCGAGCGGTTGCAATGGCCTGAAGTCCGGCGACACCGGCGCCGAGTACGAAAACCTTTGCTGGCGCCACGGTGCCCGCAGCGGTCATCATCATCGGCATCACCCGATCGTAGACACTTGCCGCATCGAGGACGGCTTTGTACCCCGCGAGATTGGACTGGGAGGAAAGCACGTCCATGCTCTGCGCCCGGGTGATGCGTGGTAGGAATTCAAGGGAGAAGGCCGTGACCCCGTTGTCAGCGTATGTCTTGACGCGATCTGGGTCTGCGGTGGGCGCCAGCATCCCGACGAGCGATCCGCCGTTTTTCAGGCATTGGACGGGATCAGCGCCGTCACCTCTGCTGGGCCGCTGCACGGCCAACAACAAATCGGCGTCGGTAACCTGCGCAAGGGAATCGACAATCTCGGCCCCGGCTTTGCGATAGGCATCATCGGAAATGGTCGCGTTGGCGCCGGCACCGGACTCGACGACGACCTGTATGCCGAGCGCGGCAAATTTCTTCGTTGTCTCTGGGGTAGCGGCGACCCGTTTCTCGTGGGCCTGACGCTCCTTTATGACAAGCGCTTTCATCCGGTCTGTCGCGATCTAGCCGGCACGAGCGATGGCATCACGGATCGCTCGGGACCGAACACTTAGAGAAGGAAAATCGCCATAAGGGCCAGCGTCACGACACTCAGCCCGCATGACCACTGCACTAAACGCGTAAATCCAGCCCAGGTCTGCTGTTTCTGGGGCAGGTCAATCTGTTGCTCTTCAGCCATGGCCGCTCCTTGTACTCTGGCCGTGGTCTTATAGCAGACTAGCGCCACCCACAAAATTGACTTAGCGCACCATTAAGCAGACTCGCTCCCACGGACCTCGGCCTCGCCTTCCGGCGTCGGGACCCAGATGCCCCCGGGCCCGTCATGCCAGCCTCGCCGCTTGATCAACCCTTGGGATGCCAGCGTCCGAATGGCGCGCGGCGAGCGGAAGGTGCGCAGCAGCATGGCTTCCGACATGCCCCGCACCGGGCGCGGCATGGCAGTGAGCGCCAATAGGATTTCATGTTCAATGGAGTCTTTTTCGATCATGCCGCGTCCATCCCTTCCAGGTCGTCAATGAAGCCGGAAATAAGGTTGAGGCCACGCTGCCAAAACGCCGGATCAGATGCATCCAAGCCAAACGGCGCCAATAGCTCCTTGTGCCGCTTGGTTCCACCGGCACGCAGCATGTCGAGGTAGCGCGCCTGAAAACCTGCCTCGGATTCCTGAAACACAGCGTAAAGCGCGTTCACCAAGCAGTCCCCGAACGCATAGGCGTAAACGTAGAAGGGCGCATGGATGAAGTGAGGAATGTAGGTCCAATAATTGCGGTAGTCCGGTCCGAGATTGACGGCCGGCCCCAAACTCTCGGTCTGCGACTGAAGCCAGATATCGCCGAGTTGCGTGAGCGTCAATTCGCCTTGACGGCGCTCACCGTGGACGGCTTTTTCGAAGCGATAGAACGCGATCTGCCGAACCACGGTATTGATCATGTCCTCAACTTTGGACGCTAGCATGTGCCGGCGTCGTGCCGGATCGGTTTGGGCGTCAAGCAGCGCGCGAAACACCAGCTGTTCGCCGAACACCGATGCGGTCTCGGCGAGGGTCAACGGGGTATCGGCCATCAGGGCGCCGTTATGACCCGCCAATATCTGGTGCACGCCGTGGCCAAGCTCGTGCGCCAGAGTCATGACGTCGCGTGCCTTACCCTGGTAGTTGAGAAGCAGATAGGGGTGCGCTGACGGAACGGTCGGATGGGCAAAAGCGCCGGGGGATTTGCCAGGCCGCGGCTCTGCATCAATCCACGCATTGTCGAAAAACTTTGCGCCAACCTGCCCGAGATCTTCCGAGAACCGGCCGTAGGCGCCGAGCACGATTTCCCGAGCCTCGTCCCAGCCAAAAAGGTGTTCGTCTGCTTGGGGCAGCGGCGCGTTGCGATCGAAGTGGTCCAGCGTCTCAACCTCCAGCCACCGCGCTTTCAGCGCGTAGTAACGGTGTGCCGTGCGGGCGTATGAATCGACGACTGCCGTCTCCAGCGCGTCGACAACCTCGGGTTCAACGAGGTTTGCGAGATGACGCGAGTCTGCGGGCGCCGAAAAGCGGCGCCAGCGATCCTCGATCTCCTTGTCTTTGGCGAGAACGTTCGTGATCAAAGCAAATAACGCCGCGTCGCCGTCAAACGTTGCGGTCAGGGCTGCTGCCACTTGCCGCCGCCGATCTCGTTTCGGATCGGAAAGGAGGTTGAGCGTCTCCTCAAGGGTGAGCGCGTCATCCCCAATTTGGCACCGCGCACCCGCTAGGGTCTCGTCGAAAAGCCGGGACCACCCACCAGAACTAGTAACCGCTTTCTCGTGGAACAGCTTTTCAACATCGTCGGTCAACTCGTGCTCACGGTGGGCGCGAACATTGTCGACCCAGGGCTTGTAGCGAGCGGCATCTCCGGTCAGGAGATCGGAAAGAGCCACCGGGTCGAGACGATTGATCTCCAACGTAAAGAAGATGAGCTCGGTGGAAATGGCGTTTAGTCGCTCTCGGACATCCTGGGCGAACTTGGAGATGTCAGGGTCGGTCAGGTCACCGGCGTGAAGCAATTGGGCATAGCTCGCGACGCACCCGAGTGTTTCTTGGATTTCCTCATAGCGCACGATCGCCTTGGCGAAATCGTCCGGGGTGAGAGACGCGACCTGACCCTGATATGCCTTTCCAAACTGGTCGGCTGCCGCCGCCGCGTTACCCAGGTCCTGTTGGAGCGCCGTCGAGTCCGGACCGTCATAGAGATCGCGGAGGTTCCAGGCCGGCAGTGCGCCCAACGTGTCACTCTGGTTCATCGCAATCCGCCTTTAGCCTAAAAGGAAGTGGCCGTGGGCAGCCGCGATCGGCTTGTTTGGGTCGTCTTGCCACGCCTCTGCACGAACATTGGCGACACGGCGGCCCTGCTTGGTGATTCGGCCTCGTGCGAAGGTGTCTTTGGCCTGTCCGCTGCGCAAATAGTCGATCGAAGTGTTGATCGTGCGCGGGAGGACCGGACTCTCCATTGACCAAATCAATTGCAAAAGCGCAACACTTTCCAAAAGGCCGCCGATCACGCCGCCATGGAGGGCCGGCAATGTCGGGTTTCCGACAAGCTGGTCTTGAAACGGAAGGCGGCAAAGTAGCACGCCATCGGCTTCCTCACGGACCGTAACCCCGACAAATTCGAGGTAGGGGATCGCCCCAACCAAGTCCTGCGGCGCCTGACGCTTTTTGGCATCACGGAGTTGATCGAGTTGTCCCTGCGCCATGACTAAAGCGTGCTCGATGCGAGCATAAAGGTTGCCAGACTGCTGGCGATTTCACGATCCGACTCTTGAAATGCCCGACCGCGCACAAAAGCAATGTTTTTGCTCAGGCGGTAACACTCGGCCTCCGCGACAATGTCAGCGTTGGGCATGGCCGGTCGCAAGTAGTCGATCCTGAGATCCAATGTGGCGATCTGCATGACCCGCGGGATGACAGAGAACACCGCGGTCCCCGACGCAGAATCCAGCAACGTGGTGATGACCCCGCCATGGACTATACCTGTCGAGGTGTCGCCGACGAGGTGTTCCTGCCAGGGCAACGAAAGCCGACACCGCCCGCGCTCAATTGTCTCGACGCTCGCTGAGAGCGCTTTTAGGAACGGGATCTCCGCCGCGAACTGTTGGATAATTTCCAGCGCAATCGCCGGCTCCGTCGTGTTCTGTGGTTCGGCACTAGCCATGGTAAGCGCGATACCATGCCACGAAATTCGGGATGCCCACCGAAATCGGCACGGTCGGCTCGAAGCCAAGCTCGCGGCGACTTGCCTCGATGTCTGCGAAGGTTTCCTTCACGTCTCCGGGCTGCATCGGCTCGAGAATCTTCTCTGCTTTTTTGCCGAGCGCCTCCTCGAGCGTTTCAATCATCCCCAACAGCGGCTCGGGCGTACTGTTGCCCAGATTGAAGATTCGGTGTGGTGCGCCGGCCTCATCAACCGGTGGCCGATCAAGCGCTGCCACGACCCCGGAGACGATGTCGTCGATATAGGTGAAGTCCCGCAGCATGTCGCCGTGGTTAAACACGCGGATCGGTTCGTTATTGAGGATCGCTCGGGTGAAGGAAAAGAGCGCCATGTCGGGCCGTCCCCAAGGCCCGTAGACGGTGAAAAAGCGGAGGCCGGTCTGGGGAATTCGGTAGAGGTGACTGTAGCTATAGCTCAACGCCTCATCGGCGCGCTTCGTTGCCGCGTAAAGAGAAATCGGTTGATCGACGCGGTCATCGACCGAGAACGGTAGTTTGGTGTTTCCGCCGTAGACCGAACTCGAACTTGCATAGACGAGGCTTTTCAGGCCGGACAACCCGCGCGCGTATTCGAGCACCCGCATGTGCCCGACAAGATTCGATTCGACATAAGCAAAGGGGTGATCGATCGAGTAGCGCACACCAGCTTGCGCGGCCAAATGGACGATGCCTGTCACATCGGTGTGGCGGCGGAGCGCATCAAAGCATTCCGGCGTCGCGATATCCGCCCGATGGAACAAAAAGGCATCCCCGCCAGCAAGCTGCGCAAGGCGCGCTTCTTTGAGGGCCGGGTCGTAATAGTCGTTGACTGAATCGACGCCGATGACCCGCTCACCACGGGCCAGCAACCTCTGACACACGTGGAAACCGATGAACCCGGCCGCCCCGGTAACAACGATCGCCATACAAAACTTCTCGCTTTTCTTTGAGGCGCGCACCTTAGCGCTGCTGCCCTGCGAAATCACGCCACCGTGCGGGTTTTCATCCCGCCACCGGCGTACAATCTGTGGATCGACACCCTATTGCAAGAACGGTCAATAGTCCTTACCTATAATGGGTGGGAGCAGACTCGATGGCGGTCGCAACGACGCTCGACGATAAGTACACCGTTGAATCAGGCCGGGTCTATTTAACGGGGACCCAGGCCCTCATTCGGCTGCCCATGATGCAGCGCCAACGCGACCTGCGCGCCCATCTGAACACCGCAGGGTTTATCTCGGGCTATCGGGGGTCGCCACTCGGCGTGTACGACCTCAATCTGTGGCGCGCAAAGAAATACCTCGACGCCAACCACATTCATTTCCAACCCGGGATCAACGAAGAACTTGCCGCCACCGCGGTGTGGGGCACGCAGCAAACCAACTTGTTCGAGGGCGCACGCTATGACGGCGTGTTTTCGATTTGGTACGGCAAAGGCCCCGGCCTTGATCGCGCCTTGGACGCGATTAAGCACGGCACCTCCGCGGGCACCGCGCCCAACGGCGGCGTTTTGGTTCTTGCCGGCGATGATCATGGCGCCGTCTCGTCGACCCTCGCGCACCAAAGCGATCATGGGTTGGTCGCGGCAATGCTACCGGTCCTCAACCCGGCCGGCGTTCAAGACTACATGGACTTTGGTTTACTCGGCTGGGCGATGTCGCGTTTCGCTGGGACGTGGGTCGGCTTCACGGCGGTCGGCGACACCGTCGAAAGTTCGGCCAGCGTTCTGGTTGACCCGCATCGTCTCGACATCAAGATTCCCACCGACTTCGAGATGCCACCCGGCGGGCTCAATATCCGGTGGCCAGACACGGCATTGGAGCAAGAAGCCAGGCTTCACGACTACAAGCGATACGCCATTCAGGCATTTGCGCGCGCCAACAGCTTTGATCGGATTGTGCTCGAGTCACCGAACCCGCGGTTGGGCATTATTACGACCGGTAAGGCCTATCTCGACGTACGCCAAGCCCTCGAGAGCCTTGGTATTGACGACAAACGCGCCGCGGCCCTGGGCATCCGCGTGTTCAAGATCGGAATGAGCTGGCCCCTGGATAGTGCGGGGCTCAAAAACTTCGCCCAAGGGCTCGAAGAGATTCTGGTCGTCGAAGAAAAGCGCCCTCTTCTCGAAGATCAAGTCAAAGCACAGTTGTACGACCTGCCGGAATCGAACCGTCCGCGCGTCATTGGCAAGTTCGACGCGGATGGGCACCGTGTCTTATGCACTGCCGGCATTTTGACGCCGAGCGAAGTCGCCACCCTCATCGGCGACCGCGTTTTGCGATACGCGAGCGATGCATCGATTCGCGATCGGTTGGACTACCTCGCCGCCCGCGGCGAGCAGCGCCGCAATCAAGCGCCGGTTAATGCCAGGGCACCCTATTTCTGTTCCGGCTGTCCCCACAACAGATCGACTAAGGTGCCAACGGGCAGCCGCGCGCTCGCTGGTATCGGCTGCCACTACATGGCCCTATCGATGGACCGCGAGACCGCGACATTCAGTCAGATGGGTGGCGAGGGCGCCGCTTGGGTGGGGCAAGCCCCGTTCACTCGGACCGAGCATGTTTTTGCCAATATCGGCGACGGCACGTTTGTTCATTCCGGCAGCCTTGCGATCCGACAGGCCGTCGCCGCCGGCGTGAACATCACCTACAAGATCCTTTACAACGACGCGGTCGCCATGACCGGCGGACAAACGCCGGACGGCAGCCCGAGTGTCGAACGCATGGCCCACCTTGTGCGCGCAGAAGGTGTCGAGCGGATCGCCGTGGTATCAGACGAACCCGAGAAATACGCGAGCCCGGTTGCCTTCCCGGGCGGCACCACCATCCATCACCGTGACGCCCTCGATCCGGTGCAGCGCGAGCTGCGCACGACCCCGGGGGTCAGCGTGATGATCTACGACCAAACCTGTGCCGCCGAGAAACGGCGGCGACGCAAACGCGGCACCTTTCCTGATCCCGCCAAGCGCGTCTTCATCAACGAGATGGTTTGCGAGGGTTGCGGCGATTGTTCGGTGCAATCGAACTGCCTATCCGTCATTCCCGTCGAAACCGAGTTCGGTCGCAAGCGCGCCATCGATCAATCGTCTTGCAACAAAGACTTCTCTTGCCTCGACGGGTTTTGTCCGAGTTTCGTCACGATCGAAGGCGGCACACTGCGCAAGGACGAACGCGCCCTGCCGGAACTCGAAAACCTCTCGGACCTGCCTGTGCCGGATCAAAGACCGATTCAAAAGCCGGTCGGCATCGTCGTCACCGGCGTCGGCGGCACAGGTGTAATCACAATTGGCGCGTTGATCGGCATGGCTGCGCATCTCGACGGCAAGGGGGTCACGGTTCTCGATCAAACGGGGCTCGCCCAAAAGGGCGGGGCGGTGACAAGCCACGTGCGCATTGCGGCACGACCCGAGGACCTGAATGCGGTTCGGATCGATATTGGCGCAGCAGACCTCATTCTTGGCGCCGATCTCGTCGTGGCGGCCAGCCCCGACGTCACTGCAACGATCGAAAACGGCCGCACCCATGCGCTGATCAATAGCCACGAAACGCCAACCGCCGATTTCACGCTGAACCGCGACTTCGACCTGCAGGCAGATCGGCTAAAGGCCGAGATCCTTCTCGCTACCGGTGAGGCCAACACGGATTTCATCGATGCCACGTCGGTGGGCACACGATTTTTTGGCGATTCGATCACCGCCAATATGTTCCTTCTCGGCATGGCCTTCCAAGGCGGCCATATTCCGGTCTCGTTGGCGGCGTTGACGCGTGCCATTGAACTGAACGGCGTTTCCATCGACATCAGCCAGCGCGCCTTCGCATTGGGCAGGCTGGCCGCAACGAACCGAGACCTGGTGGCGCAAGAGGCGCCCGCGAAGGAGCCGAGCGTTGCCCAGACCCTCCACGCCATTGTCGAAAAGCGTGCTGCCTTTCTGACCGACTACCAGGATGCCCGATATGCCGACCGCTATCGGCAGCTCGTCGCCCAGGCCGAAGCGGTCGAGACAAAAAGCATGCCTGGCGAGACCAACTTCGCCGTCGCTGTGGCAAAAAACTTCTTCAAGCTCATGGCCTATAAGGATGAGTACGAGGTGGCCCGCCTGTTCATGGCACCCGATTTCCAACGCGCGATCGGCCAACAATTTGTCGGGCCCTATCGGCTCAAATACCACTTGGCGCCGCCATTCCTGGCTCGGCCGAACGAAACAACGGGCCGACCCAAAAAATCTACCTTCGGTCCTTGGGTGCGCCATGCGTTTCGAGTATTGGCGTCCTTAAAGAAACTCCGCGGCACACCATTTGATCCGTTCGGATACCAAGAGGACCGACGGCGCGAGCGACAGCTGATCCGCGATTACGAAGACTTGATCAGCCTTGTCGCATCAAAAATGTCTGTAACAACCCACGCCGCTGCGGTCGCTCTTGCAGAACTGCCCGACGGCATCCGCGGCTTTGGCCCGGTCAAAAGTGATAGCATTGAGGCCGTCAACCAACGGCGCGAAAAGCTGTTGTCTGACCTAAAAGATCCCCGAGACAGACAAGCTGCCGCCGAATAGCTGCCCACCAACATCGTGAGGAAAAGATGACCGACAAGAGCTGCATTGTATTGGGCCTTGGCCCGAGCACCGGTGCGTCCGTCGCACGGCGCTTCGCGAAGGCCGGCTATTCAATTGCGGTCGGCGCACGACGCGCCGAGCACCTGGATCCATTGGTCGACGAGATCAAGAAAGCCGGCGGCAAAGCGATCGCCGTCCCGACCGACGCGACCGACGAAGCTGCTGTGAAACAACTGGTCGAGAGGGCAGAGACCGACCTGGGTCCGCTCGGGGTTGCCGTTTACAACGCGAGTGGACGCGTCAAAGGCAGCATTCTCGATCTAAAAACCGACGACGTCGTGAATGCCTGGCGGGTGTCCTGCCTCGGCGGGTTTTTACTCGGTCGAGAAGCCGCGAAGCGCATGGTGCCGCAGAACGAGGGCACCATTCTTTTCACCGGCGCGACTTCGGGCCTGCGCGGCAGTGCGGAATTCGCCGGCTTTGCGATTGGCAAGTTCGGGCTTAGAGCGTTGGCACAGAGCATGGCGCGGGAGCTCGGGCCAAAGGGCATTCACGTCGCCTACGCCAACATCGATGGGCAAATTCACACGCCGCGGCAGGCGCACCTTGCGAAAGAGCGCGCGCCGGATGCGTTGTTGGACCCCGACGCGATTGCCGAGTCTTACTTCCAATTACACAGCCAGCACCGCAGCGCCTGGACGCAAGAGCTAGACCTGCGCCCGTGGGTGGAGAAGTTCTAGGAAACCGCTCAGCACAACCGCAAACAGCGTTGCGATTTCTCGCACGACGGGATGATCGGGGCTCTGGCGCTGCTACGCCATTCCCAGAGCGGTTTTATAGGTATCGAGAAGCGCCTCTTGCTCCTGGAGTTCGTTGGTATCCAGCTTTCTAAGCCGAACGACCTCCCGAACGGTCTTCGCGTCGAAGCCCATCGCCTTGAGTTCCGCATAGACCTCGCGGACATCTGAGGAAAGCGCCGATTTTTCTTCTTCTAGCCGCTCGATTCGTTCAACAAACGATCGGAGTTGATCGGCCGCAATTGTTGGATCTGCCATTCGTTTCTTTCTCTTTTCTCATGCTAGGCGGGCACAACTACGTGCCCGATGCTTCATCCGCCGCCTTGTGCGCCTCGAATTTGGCGATCTGCTCTGGCGTCGCCTCGGTCTGGTATTTCGCCTTCCATTCGTTGTAGGGCATCCCATAAACGATTTTGCGGGCCGAGTCGTAATCGACCGCCGCACCACGCTCCTTCGCCGCGGCCACGTACCATTTGGCTAGGCAATTGCGGCAAAAGTCGGCGAGCCCCATCAGCTCGATGTTCTGCACTTCTGGGTGATCACGTAGGTGTTGAAGCAACCGCCGAAACGCCGCCGCCTCGATCTCGGTGTTGTTGTCTGCTTGGGTCATCAGCTTTCCTCGTCTAGATCGGTTTCATCATGAGCCGACCGCGGTCCGCTCTATCAACATGTCGACGACGGCATTGAGGGCGTCACCGGCGTCTGCGCCATCGTTCTTGGCCGACCTGAATGCCTCGATTTGCGCCGTCGCGCTGGTGCCACGCTCGACAATCGTGCGGGCGTGGGCGATTTGTTTCGTGCACCCAAGACGGTCGGCATCTTCGGCGACCAATTCAAGGATTTCGTTGAGTAGATCGACATAGGGAACCAGCGCCCCCTTGCCCAGGTCCACCAACCCCTTGGTGATCCCGTAGCGCTGCGCGAGCCACCTATTCTCATTGACGAGGCTTACCGGGTAGACGCGCCATCGCTGGTTGTTCTTCCGCAGCCGCACCAACATGCTGATGAGGCACTGGAAGAGCGCCGCGATTGCCACCGCGTCGTCTAGCGAGGTGCAAACATCCGTCGAGCGCATCGCAAGCGTAGGGAACCGCGCGCTTGGTCGCATGTCCCACCAAATGCGCGTTGCATCCTCGACAACGCCAGCGCCAACCATGGCTTCGACCAAGCGTCGGTATTCGCTGTAACTCGCGAACTGCTCCGGCAACCCGGTCCTCGGCAACCCATCGAAGATGCTGGTGCGATACGACATCAGACCGGTTTCTTGGCCCTGCCAAAACGGCGAGGAGGTGCTGAGCGCCAAGAGGTGTGGCAGGAAATAGGCCGCTTGGTTCATCAAGTCGATCCGCAAGTCGTCGTCGTCGATGCCGATGTGGACATGCATGCCGCAAATCAACAGTCGCCGGGCAACGGCCTGAAGGTCTCGTGCCAAGGCGTTGTAACGATCCTTATCGACATGCTCCTGATCACCCCACAAGGCAAAGGGATGAGAGCCTGCAGCCACCGGCGCAAGGCCGAATTGCGCGGCCGCCTCGGATATGGCCTGCCGCAGGTCGGCGAGTTCCTCGTGCGCTGTGGCGATGGTTTGATGCACGCCCATTTCGACTTCGACTTGCGCCTTTAGGAATTCCGGCGCAACCCGGCCAGCGATACAACGTTCGAGCAAGACCATCATTTCCGGTGGGGGGTCGGTCGCGAGGTTGCGCGTCTCGACATCGACGAGCAGATATTCCTCTTCAATCCCTATGGTCAGCGGCGGGTCTTTGATCAACGGAAAAACTGCACCGTGAACAGACGGTCCTCATCCAGAATGCGCGACAGCGCGCTTGTCAGGATCGCGGTCCAACGTTCGATGCCTTCGGGGGTCAACAGCAAGTCCTGCCGCACCTCTACCATCACATGCGGGCGACCCGCGGAAGTGCCATAGGCCTCTACCCCGTAGCCCGGCGGGTGCGCCGCCGAGTAGGGCTTATTGTCCCCGACGCAAATGCCTTCTAATTGCTGCAACGCCGCCAGCAAGGGCTTCGCCATACGATCATCGTTGCCATAGAGCACGCCGATATCCCATGGTCGCGGCGCACCAGCCATTGTCGGCGTGAAGGTATGCACCGCGATATAGGCGACCAACCCCTTCATGTACTCGGATAGATGGAGCGATTTCTCGACTTCATGGTGATAGGGCCAAAACGAGAGCGCCGCGCGCAAACCGGCTTCGTCAGGCGTCACGTTCTGATTGCCTGGAACCTCGACGCCGTCGCTCACGCGCAAGATTGAATCGGCACTCCCCAGCCTGCGGTTGGGATCAATAAAAAGCCTAGAGTGCGTCGCCATCACCGCGGGCGCATCAAGCCGTGCAGCAAGGCCACGGGTCAGCGCAGCGCCGCCGATATCCCAAGCGATGTGCTCGGCCAATCGGTCCGGCGGCAGCCCCAAATCGGCGAATGCGGCCGGGATATGGTTCCCAGCGTGATCGCACGTCAGCACGGCCCGGGCTGCGCCGCCCGGATTGAGAACGTCGAAAGCTGCCGTCGCGGTGCTTGCGGAAACCTGATCCATCGCGCAGTTATACCGGGACGATTGCTGTTGATCGACCATGTTTGGGACGCGAGCGAGGAATGAACAAAGGGATTGTGTCGATACGTCCCGGCCTCGGTCTCACGGCTTTGTTAGTTGGTGCGAACGCGATCGCCTTTGCCCCGATCTTCGTTAAGACCAGCGAGATCGGCCCGGCGGCCACCGCATTTCATCGAATGCTGCAGTCCCTACCTCTTTTTGTCGGCGCTTATCTGGTGCAGCCGCGCCGCAATAACGGGCCGGACGCAAAAGCAAAGGGCCTGCGCACCTATGTCTTGTTGGTTCTGGCCGGCGGATTCTTTGCGGGAGACCTGGCGGTATGGCATTGGTCGATCCAGCTCACGACCGTCGCCAATGCGACCCTGTTTGCCAATGCCGCACCGATCTTCGTCGCGATTGCGGCATGGGTCCTTCTGGGCGAAACCTTTGGCCCGCTCTTTTTCGTCGGTCTCCTTGTTGCGGCGGTGGGAACGGTGTTGGTCGTGGGTGCGAGTTTCGGCGGCCACGGCAGTGTCCTGGGTGACGCGCTCGGCTTACTCACCGCAGGTTTCTACGCGGGGTATCTGATCTGCGTGAAGATGTTGCGGCGAACGGTCGGCACGCTCGCCATCATGATGTGGTCCGGCTTGGTTGCCACACCCATCCTCCTCCTCATTGCACTGGCATCCGGCGAAGCCTTGATGGCAACCACGCTCACTGGGTGGCTGATTCTCATAGGTCTCGCGGTTGTCTCGCATACCTTCGGCCAGAGCTTGATCGCCTTTGCACTTGCGCATCTCGCGGCATCGTTTTCCTCGCTCACGTTGTTGGTGCAACCCGTTGCTGCGACACTCCTTGCTTGGTTGCTTCTGAATGAGGGGCTGCGCACGCAACAGGCGATCAGGGGCGTTGCCGTTCTGGCCGGGATCCTCCTGGCAAGGGAACGCGCCGTACGACACAGGGCAAGCGCATGAACAATCGAGTAATGAGTTCGCCGCTTCCCTGGCTGATTTGGGGCCTCGCGGCGGCGTTTTACGGATACGCGTATTTCCAGCGTGTCGCGCCCAGCGTCATGACCAGCGAGTTGATGCGGGCGTTCGATGCGAACGCTGCAGGCCTTGGCAACCTGTCGGCCTATTACTTTTATCCCTACGCGCTGGTACAGATTCCAATCGGGCTGATGATCGACCGTTTCGGGGTCCGTCGAGTGCTACTTGCCTCGGGCGCGTTGTGCGCGGTCGGCAGTTTGTTGTTCGCGCTGGCGCCGACCCTCGGCTTGGCAGCGACAGGCCGTCTTCTGGTTGGCGCCGGAGCCGGGGTTGCCTGGGTCGGCACCCTCGCGCTGGCTGTCATGTGGTTGCCGGCAAACCGCTTTGCCGCGGTGACGGGGCTTTCGCTCTTGGTCGGCCTCGTCGGCGCGGTACTCGGGCAGGCCCCGTTGGCCGCCCTTATCGACGCCGCCGGTTGGCGGTCCGCCATGCTCTGGTCGGGCATTTTGATGCTGGTGATCTTCGTTCTTATGGTCCCGGTCGTCCGCGACAAACCGATGCACAGCGAGGTGCGGCCGGCAGGCTCGGTCCTCCGCGGCCTCGCCTCGGTTTTGCGAAGCGGCCAGACTTGGAAGATCGCGCTCTTTACCGGGTCCCTGGTGACGCCCATGGCGGCATTTGCCGGCTTGTTCGGCGTTCCCTTCGTCCAGGAGGTCTACGGGGTCAGCAAGACCACGGCCGGCGCCACTATTTCGTTGGTATTGGTTGGATGGGGTATAGGCGGCCCGCTCGCCGGCTGGTTGTCGGACCGAATCCAACGACGCAAACCGGTGATGGCGGCCGGCGCCGGCATTTTGTTGATTGCTTGGGTCATCACTTTGATGGTGCCCCTGCCGCTCGTCGGCTTCCAAGCGCTGCTGATCATCCAAGGCCTCGCCAGCGGCGCGGTCATTATCAACTTTGCGATCACCAAAGAAAGCAACGCGCCCACCGCGACCGGCGTTGCCATGGGGTTCATCAACATGGCGGGCATGGGCGCGTCGGCGGCTTCGCTCACGCTGGTCGGCTGGCTACTGGACTTGGGTTGGGACGGGGCGCTCGTCGAGGGGGCGCGCATTTATGGCAAGAGCACCTATCGTCAGGCGTTCGCGATATTTCCGGTACTCATGTTCTTGGGGTTTCTTGCAGCGCTCTCGCTGAGAGAAACGCGCGGGTGTTCACTTGACCAACCGCCCTAAGAAGCGAGCATCTCGCGGGCAATAATGAGACGACGAATTTCCTTGGTGCCGCCGCCAATCTCCTGAATTTTTGCCGATCTGAGTAACTGGTTCACTTCGGTCTCGCGCATAAAGCCGTTGCCACCGTGGATTTGCACGGCCTCATCGCAAATCCGCATACAGGCCTCGCCCGCATACATGAACGCCGCCGCCGAGAGTTTATGAATCTCGCCGCGACCGCCTTCTCCCGCGCCGACGGAATTGGCCATCGCCAACGCGCGATAGACCAGACCGCGCATCGTTTCGAGCGCGACATACATTTCCGCAAGCTTGGATTGAACCATTTGAAAGTTGCCGATCGGTTGACCGAACTGCTCGCGGGTCTTGGCGTATTCGACCGAAAGTTCAACCGCGCGTTCCGACATGCCGAGGACCATCATCGAGCAAAACGCGCGCTCGATATCGAGCCCCGACATCATCACGGCGATCCCTTGGTTCTCTTGCCCAACCAGATTTTCCACCGGCACCCAACAGTTGTCGAAATACAACGCGCCGGTCGGGCTCGCACGGATACCCATTTTGTCGAACGACGGACTTGAGGAGAATCCGTCGAACGCGCGCTCAACGATAAAGGCAGAGATCCCCTTCTTACCAAGCTCCGGCGCCGTCTTGGCGTAGACCAATGCGATGTCGGCGATCGGCCCGTTGGTGATGAAGGTCTTGCTGCCGTTGAGGACGTAGACGTCGCCATCACGAACGGCCGTCGTCGCCATACCGCCGAGCGCGTCTGAGCCCGCGTTCGGCTCCGTCATCCCGATCGCGCCCACTTTGGAACCGTCGGTGAGGCCGGGCAGGTATTTGCGACGCTGAAACTCGTTGCCGTTTTGATAGAGGTTGTTGACGCACAAGTTGTCGTGGCTTTGCCACGACGTCGACACCGAGGGATCGACCCGACCGATGGCTTGACCGACCAACCCGGCGGAAAAAAGGTCTAGCCCGGCGCCACCGTATTGCTCGGGTATGCTGGCTCCCAGCACGCCCATTTCGGCAAGGCGAGAAAAACCATCTTCGGGCCATTTTCCCTCAAGATCGCGTTGGGTGACGCCGTCGCCGAACTGTGCGCGCGCGCTACGGGTAATCTCGTCAAGAAGGTGTCGATGTTCGTCGTTGAGATCGAAATTGGGTGCCGATATCGCCGTGGGTAAACCGGGGAGGTCTTGGGATTCAAGCGACATGGCTAGATTTCCTGTTCCAACTTTTTTCGAAGTTCCTCGACGTTCTTCTTGGCGCCCGGCAAGAACGGGTTGACCCGCAAGGCCTCCTCGTAGGCTCTGACGGCGCTATCCCACCGCTCTAGCGCTGAATTGATCAGACCCAGACCCGACAGGGCGCCGAAATGGCGTGGCTCTCGCGCCAGCGTTTCTTGGATGTCGCGCACCGAGGCGTCGAAGTCGCCCATCAGGTAGTAAAGCGTCGCGCGACGGTTCCAGCCTTCGGCAAAGGTCGGGTCGCGTTCGATCACCCGGGAGAACCGCGATAACGCGTCGTCGTGCCGACCGGCACTCATGGCGTCGTTACCCGATTCAAGAAGCCGGTCGATATCGGGATCGCCTGACTCGAACCAAAGCGTCCAGATCAGGCCTTCGATCAACCGCGCCTCTTGGACATCGTTTGTCGTTTTGAGTCGGGAAAAGAGATCGTCGAGGCGGCTATCGTCTTGGCGGGCCGCCGCAACGGGGCCGAATGCCAGCACACTTGCGATGATAAGGATGCAGAGCCGTTTCATGGTCCCAGGATATGGCCCGGCGGGGATGGCGCCAAACGGTTTCCGGTCCCGCTGTCGCGGCGCCAGCGACCCGGCTAGGATGGCATCATGTTCCGTGGTCGAAATACCAAGATTCTTGCGACGCTTGGCCCCGCCACCGCCTCCAAAGACATGATCAAAGCGATTGTTGACGGCGGCGTCGATGCGTTTCGGCTGAACATGAGCCATGGCATCAAAGACGATCACGCAAAGATGATTGCGCTGATCCGCGAGATTGAGAAAGAGCGCGGTAGGCCGATTGGCATTCTGGCCGACCTGCAGGGGCCGAAAATTCGGATTGGCGCTTTGGCCGAATCCGTCGTGACCGTCGTTACCGGTCAAACGTTTCGATTGGACGGCGACCCGACGCCGGGAACCCCGGAACGAGTCCAGCTTCCGCACCCCGAGTTGTTCGGCGCGATCACCGAGGGTGCCGAGATTCTTTTGAATGATGGCCGCGTGCGGCTCACGGCGAAGGGCGTCTCCTCGGATTACATCGATTGCGAGGTGCAATCGGGCGGTGAACTGAGTGCGGCCAAGGGCGTGAACGTGCCGGGTGTTGTCTTGCCCATCCAAGCCATGACAGACAAGGATCGCCGCGATCTCGACTTCGCGCTCTCATCCGCGGTCGACTGGATCGCCCTCTCTTTTGTCCAAACACCGGATGACGTTGCCAACGCGCGCAAGATTATTGCCGGCCGCGCGGGGTTGATGGCGAAGATCGAGAAACCATCGGCAATCAATTGGCTGGAGGAAATCACGAGCTTGTCCGACGGAATCATGGTCGCGCGTGGCGACCTAGGCGTTGAACTGCCTCTCGAACTCGTGCCGGGTCTGCAAAAAAAGATCGTCGCGACAGCGCGCGATCAGGGAAAGCCGGTTGTCGTCGCCACGCAGATGCTGGAGTCGATGATTGAGGCAGCCACGCCGACCCGTGCTGAGGTCTCGGATGTCGCAACGGCCGTCTACGATGGTGCCGACGCCGTCATGTTGTCGGCCGAATCGGCCGTCGGTGCCCACCCCTATGAAGCGGTGGCAATGATGGACCGGATCATCCGCCAGAGCGAAGCCGAACCGACCTATGTCGAGATCCGATCGTCATGGCATCCAGACACCGAAGACACGACCGCAGACGCAATCAGCGCCGCCACGAAACAGGTTGCCGAAACCATCGGGGCGGCCGCCATTGTGACCTACACGACAACGGGCTCGACCACGTTACGCGCGGCACGCCAACGACCCACGGTACCCATTATCGTTCTTACAACCCGCAGAGGCACGGCGCGGCGCCTTGCGCTGTTGTGGGGCGCACATTGCGTGCATACCGGCGACACCCGCGATTTCGGCGACATGGTGGATCGTGCCTGCCGGGTCGCGGTGCACGACGGGATTGCCGGGCCGGACGATCAGCTCGTGGTCACAGCGGGCGTGCCATTTGGAACGCCGGGCGCCACCAATATCCTTCGAGTAGCGCGCGTCCCCAGCACTTAACGCGAGCGGGGTCGGGCCGCCGGTCGCCCCAGTCCAGTTTTTTGCGGGCAAACAAAAAGGGCGCCCTGCGGCGCCCTGTTTTTA
>CALJDF010000278.1 GCA_938023835.1 uncultured Alphaproteobacteria bacterium | reverse complement strand
CAAAGATCTGGATGCCGCGGCCAAGAAAGCCGAATCGCTTGGCGCCAAGATCGCCCAACCCCGGGTCGATATCCCGGTAGGCAGCTTTGTGGTCCTGCAAGATCCGGCTGGTGCCACAATTGCGCTTTACCAAGGCGAAGGTGCCGGTTCCGGCGCCTAGGCAACGCCATTCGACGCGGTCAGACAGGCGCACTAGCATTCCCGCTGGTGCGCCCGTCTACCGCGACCGACAACAGATGAGCTCGCATGCGCCGCGCCGACCGTCTTTTCGAAATCATCCAGATGTTGCGCTCGCGCCGCTTCATGACCGCGACGCAATTGGCGGGCGAACTCGAGGTCTCCGAGCGCACGATCTATCGCGACGTCAGCGATCTGATCGTGACCGGCGTGCCCATCACCGGCGAGGCGGGGGTCTGCTACACGCTCGACCGCAAGTTCGACTTACCACCCCTGATGTTTAACGCCGAGGAAATCGAAGCGCTCATCCTCGGCTCCCGCATCGTGCAGAGCTGGGCCGACCCCGATCTGGCGTCTGCGGCCCACAGCGCCCTGACCAAGATCGAAGCCGTGCTGCCCGAACCGTTGCGCATCAATATCGTGAAAAGCGCGTTGTTCGCCCCGCGAATCATGCCCGACACTGCGGTGACCTCGAACCTGGCCGTCACCCGTCGCGCGGTGAACGATCGCTACAAGCTCGACTTCCGCTATACCCGGGCCGACGGGGAAACCACCAGCCGCACGGTGCATCCGCTCGGATTGTTCTATTGGGGGTATGCCTGGACGTTGGTCGCGTGGTGCGAAACGCGCGACGATTTTCGGAATTTCCGTTTAGACCGGATGGAGCAATTGGTGCGCCGCGACGAGACGTTCGATGACGTCGAGGGCCGCTCGCTCAACGATTTCTTGGCGATGCGGCGCTAGAGGTGCACGAAAAAGGCGTCCCGAGGGCGCGTGGCCCCCGGGACGGTGACGCTAGCCGCCGAGCTCAATCTCGTGCCAATTGATCGCACGATTGAACAGACGGTAGCACTTCACATTGGCCGCGAGTCCGTCGATGACGGTGCATTCGTACATATACGAAATCAACGCTTCGTCGTGGTAATGCTTGACGACTTTGCGCACCAATGCGGCTCGTTTGGCCGGATCGAATTCGGTATTCGCCACATCGATCGTCGGCTGAATGGCCTTGTCACAGATGAACGCGCCAAAGAACGCGCACGAGTCCGTCGCAAACGGCCGCATCACGTCGCCGGTGGGGAAGGACTCGACCAATCCCATCCACATATGCCCGTCCCACGGCTTCTGACCGCGCAACTTGCCCAGCAGAACCGCCAGCGCGATTTGCCGCAGCTCGAGATTAATCCCGACCCGTTGCAGACTGGTCGCGATGAACTGCGAGGTGTTGGTGTAATCCATCGACGTCGGGATCAACTCCATCACCAAATCCAAACCATCGGCGTATCCGGCCTCGGCCAACAGTTTCTTGGCGCGCTCCGGATCGTAGGGGTAGGGCTTGATATCGTCCTGGTGCCCGGCAACCGTGCTGGCCGCCGACTGACCTGCGGTCACGTAGAGGCCGCCTAGAACTTCCTTGACGTACTGATCGCGGTTGATTGCGTAGTTGATCGCCCGCCGGACGCGGCGGTCCAAGATCGGCGAATTGTCGGCCGTCGTGCGTTCCGGAATGGTGTTGAACTTGAACGAGACGACTTCGAAGTTCTGGGTGATCTGGACCTTCTTCCCGGCGCTATCGAGCCGGGTGATGTCGTCCGGGCTCACCAACCAAGCGATATCAACCTGGCCGGACTGAAGCGCGGCCACACGCGCGGCGACTTCGGTTAGCGCGGTAATTTCGAGGCGATCGACCTTGGCCGGTCGCCAGGCATCGGCAAATTTCTCTGCCGCCATCGCTTCGCCGGTCCAACTTGTGACTTTGAACGGCCCGGTGCCGATCGGCTTCAACGTGAAGCCTTCGATCCCGACGTCTTTTTAATAGTCCGCGTCCATAATCCGGAACAGCGCGAACCAACGATCCAGAATTGGATTGGGTCTTTTCGTTGTAATCTCGACGGTATTGGCGTCGATCTTCTTGGCGCCGGAAAGACCCAAGAAGCGCGACGAGATGCTCGTTTTGCCGGCGTCGTCGTTCACGAGGAACTCGACGTTCTTGACCACTTGGTCTGCGGTCATCGGGGCACCGTTATGGAATTTCACGCCCTGGCGGATCTTGAACACCCAGGTTGTGTCGTCCTCAACTTCCCACGATGTCGCCAGGCCGGGATCGACCGAGCCGTTTGGGTTGAGATACGTCATGCTGTCGGCAAAGGCCATCAGCGGCAGGGTCGATTGCGCGCCTAATGCAATGTCGAAGCGACCTTTTTGCGGATTGAAGCCGTAATGCGCCACGCGCAATACCTTGTTTTGCGCCTGCGCAAATTGAGCGGTCACCAAAACACCAAAAACAACAGAGGCGGCGAGGGCGGTCGCACTCGCGCGTCTAAGCAATCGTTTCGTTGATTCCTCCCAAAAGGGCGGCATGCCCCGTCGGAACAATCTTAGGCGGGGGGTCCAGAGATGCGAAGGATTCTTAATCCGCAGCAGGTGGCGGCAGGTAAATCGATGCGGGAAGCGGGCTTGCGCGCGGCGTGATGCACCGCAACACTGCGTCCACCATGACTCGTTTTGATGTTCCAACCATTCTTGTGCCCGAACACATGGCGCTGCACGCCGCGCGCCATCCCGAAAAACCCGCGTTGGTGTGCAATGACGTCGTCCTAAGTTGGGGGGCGTTCGACCGGCAACAGAACCAAATCGCGAATGCATTGCGCGGGATGGGCGTCGGGCGCGGCGACAAAGTCGGTATTCTCGCCGACAACAGCAACGATGCCGTCGCGGCCTATTTCGGCACCCTCAAGGCCGGTGCCGCGGTTGCCTCTCTGCCCACGATTGTGGCGGCTGACAGTTTGGCGACGATGATCAACGACTGCGCCGCCAAGGTGCTGATCGTCAGCGATGCCTATCTTGAGCGTATCGATTCGATCCGCGGCCAGCTTGATGTTGCTGCCGGTGCCTACATCGCGATGGGCGCGCCGCCGTCGGGATGGCGCGGGCTGGACGATTGGCGCAGTGCGGCCAGCGACACCGCGCCCCCAATCGTCAATCAACCCGACGACGATGCGTGTCTGATCTATTCATCTGGCACCACCGGCGTGCCCAAAGGAATCGTGCTCACCCACTACTGCCGCCTCAACCACGCCTACCTGATGAGCGCCGAGCAACACTTCAATACCGATTCGGTCTTCATCGTCACCACCGCGCTGCACTCCAATACTGCCTGGACGCTTCTGCTGTGTGCCTTTCTGTTTGGTGCAACCAGCGTGATCATGCCCAAGTTCGAGGCAGAGGAGTGGTGCCGCCTGGTCGACACGTGGCAGGGCACCGCCACCGTGATGGTGCCCGCGCAGTATCAGGCCATTCTCGATTCGCCGGCTGCCGAAACCCGCGACCTGTCCACGCTGAAGACACTCGCCACCGTCGGCTCGCATATGCGCGAAGGCATCAAACGCCGCATGCTCGAGAAATTCCCGTGCGGCTACTACGAGGTCTATGGGCTGACCGAAGGGTTCGCGACCATCGTTCGGCCTGAGGATCTACCGGAAAAGATTGTCTCCGTGGGTCGTCCCATGCTGGGCAACGACATCCGCATTATCGATGACGCGGGCGCCGAACTGCCACAAGGCGAAGCGGGCGAGATCGTCGGCTACAGCCCGATCTTGATGAAGGGCTATCACAACAGCCCCGACCAAACCGAAGCCGCCATCTGGCGCGATCCTGCTTCGGGGCGAACGTTCTTGCGCTCGGGCGACATCGGTCGCCTCGACGAAGACGGCTTTCTCTATTTGCTCGATCGCAAGAAGGACATGATCGTGTCCGGCGGCTATAACGTTTTCCCCGCCGATATTGAACGCGTCCTCGGTGCGCATGCCGATGTCTACGATCTCTGCGTCATCGGCATCCCGCACGAACGTTGGGGCGAGACGCCGCTGGCCTTGATCGTGCACACCCCTGGGGTCACGCCCGACTTGGAGGCGATGCGCACCTGGGCCAACGATCAATTGGGCAAACACCAGCGCATTGCGTCCATCGAGGTGCGCGACGAACTGCCGCGCAATCCGGCAGGCAAGGTCATGAAGGCGGCGCTGCGCAAACCCTATTGGGAGGGACAGACCTGACGTGGCCTACCAAGACATCAAATATGCCGTCCGCAACAACGTCGCCACGATCACGATCAACCGGCCGCGCGTCCATAACGCCTTTCGTGGGCAAACTTGCGAAGAAATGGTCGACGCCTTCAACAAGGCGGCGTGGAACGACGACATCGGCGTCATTGTGCTGACCGGCGCCGGCACCAAAGCGTTCTCATCGGGCGGCGATCAAGG
>CALJDF010000277.1 GCA_938023835.1 uncultured Alphaproteobacteria bacterium | reverse complement strand
ACCGTTTGTGATGATCGGCGTGCTCGGCGTTCAGGCCGAAGCGTTTGGGTTGCTGATGCTCATGTCGACCGGGGGTTTCTTGGTTGGCAGTTTGATGGTGGCGCGATTGTCGCGGCGGATGGCGCCCAACCGGATCATTTCGATCGGCGCGGTATCGGTGTTTTCGTCGATTGCCTTATTGGTGGTGTTGTCACTAGCGGGCCGGTTCTCGGTGGCCGCCATCATGGTGCCGATGTTTTTGCAGGGCGTGGCGAGCGGGTTTGTGTTCCCGCCGTCGATGGCGATGGGTGTTGGCGCGCATCCGCGCATTGCCGGCACCGCCTCCGGCGTCCTCGGCGTGTTTCAGATGGGGGCAAGTGCGATTGCCAGTTTTGTTGCCAGCCTTTTTGTGCATGAAACGATCCTGCCGGTGGCGATCATTATGTTGTTGCTGGCGGCGATCGGCTTGGGCGCGGTCTTCATGATCGGGCGCGGCGATGCGCCCGAAGAAGAAAGCGCGGCGGCGTGACCGAACGGCCGGATCATCGGCACACGCTGGCACTGTTGCTGGCGCTGACCGGGACGTCCGCGTTTTCGCTGCAGTTCTTTGTCCCGGCGATGCCGGACCTGGTGACGATCTTCAAGACGACGCCCGCGACGGTGCAGCTCACGTTGACGCTGTTCATGTTGACCTATGGGTTGTTCCAGGCGGTTTACGGGCCGCTGTCGGATCGGTTCGGGCGCAAGCCGGTGTTGCTCGTCGCGATCGTGATTTACGTCGCCGGTTCGTTCCTCGGCGCGGCGGCGCTCAGTATCGAGATGGTCATCGCGGCGCGTGTGCTGCAAGCGGTGGGCGCCGCGGCCGGGTTTGTCTTGGTCCCTGCGATCGCGCGGGATGTGTACGGGCACGACGGCGCGCCGCGGGCGATGAGTTACATCAGCATGACCAACGGATTCATTTCGGCGGCCGGTCCGTTGATTGGCGGGTTGATCCATCAATATGCGGGGTGGCGCTATGGCCTACTCGCGACCGGCACGTTGGGCGCGGTGATGCTGGTGATGACGGCGCTGTACTTGAAGGAAAGCGGCTCGGTGGTGCGTCAACGCGTGGCGTTGATGCCGATCTTGTGCGGGTACCTGAAGCTTGCACGGACGTGCGGGTTTATGGGCTACGTCTTGGCGGTGGCCTCGGTGAACGGCGTGTTCTACGCGTTCCTGGCCGGGGCCGCGTTTGTGGCCATCGATAGTCTTGGAGTATCGCCTTCGGGGTTCGGGCTGTTGATGATCCCGGCGGTTGCGCTGTTTATGACGGCGTCGTTCCTGAGCGACCGGGTTGCGGCGCGCATCGGCACCACGCGTGTCATCTTGATCGGCACGTTGTTCACGACAGTGGGGGCGGTCGGCCTTTTGGTGGTTTCGCTATCAGGCCATCAAAGTGTGACCGCGCTTTTGATTGCGAGCGCGTTTATGGGGTTTGGCAACGGCCAAGTCTTGCCCTCGTGTATCGCCGAAGCTGTCAGCGTCGATCCCAAACTATCGGGGACGGCCTCGGCCTGGATGGGGGTTAGTCAAATGGTGGTGGCCGCGTTGGCGAGCCAGATCTATGGCTTCATTCATGACGGCACGACGGTCCCGGTCGCCCTGCTGATGACCGCGCTCGCCGGTTGTGCGCTGGTCGCCTATTTCCCCATTGTGCGCCGACACCGCGTTATGGCGGCCAGCGGGTGATCGGTCGCGCGAAAGGGAGTCGCGTCGGGCGGGGTCGACGGCATAAGGTCGCGCGATGCTGAACGCCCCGCCTGAGCACCGCTACACGCTTTTTCTGCTTTTATCGGTCAACGCCCTTTCGATCGTGGCGATGCAGTTCATCGTGCCGGCAATGCCATCGCTGGTGGGCCAATACGCGACCACACCCGCCATGGTGCAGCTCACCCTGACGTTGTTCATGTTGGGCTACGCGGCTTTTCAGATCGCCTATGGGCCATTGTCCGACCGGTTCGGTCGCAAGGGCGTGTTGATGTGGGCGACGGCGGTGTTCGTCGTCGGCTCCTTTCTGGGCATGGTGGCGCCGAACATCGAGGTATTGATCCTTGCCCGGGTGTTGCAATCGGTCGGCGCCGCGGCGGGGTTCGTGTTGCCGCCGGCGGTATCGCGCGATGTCTACGGTCATGACGGTGCGCCCAAAGCGATTGGCTGGATCAGCATCAGTGCCGGCATGGCCGCGTTGGTGGCGCCCTATTTGGGTGGGCTCGTGCATGAGACCGTGGGCTGGCGTTGGGGCATGGGCCTGAACGGGGTACTCGGGATCGTGCTGCTGATCGCGTGTGGACTGTATCTCGCGGAAAGCCATCCGCCGGCGCTGCGTCGTGCGGTGGGGATTGCCGGTTTGGCGCGCGGCTATGCGACGCTGGCGCGCTCGATGCGGTTCATGGGGTATTTGCTCGCGGTGGCGTTCGTCAACGGTGCCTTCTACGCATTCTTTGCCGGCGGAACATTTGTTGCGATCGATATCTTGGGCTTATCGCCCTCGCAGTTCGGTCTGCTGACCATTCCGGTTGTTTTGTTCTTTGTGCCAAGTGCCTATGTGAGCGTTCGAATGGCGGAGCGATTTGGCAGCACGCGGATTATCGCGTTGGGTACGCTGGTGACGTTTGCCGGCTCGGCGGGGTTGCTGGTGGCGGCGCTATCGGGTCATGCCAGTGTGGCGGCGATGCTGGTGGCCAGTGCGTTGCTGGGGTGGGGCAATGGTCAGGTCATCCCGAATGCGACGGCGGCAGGGGTTAACCTGTTTCCGAAATTGGCCGGCACCGCGTCGGCAAGTTTGGGCACGGCACAAATGGGTATGGGGGCGGTCGCGAGTTTGTTGTTTGGTTTGATGCACAACGGCACGCCGACGCCGATGGCGGCGTTGATGGCCGGGATGGGACTTGCGGCGTTCGTGTCCTGCGCATTGATCGTGGCGGCAGGCCGACGGCCCGCTGCGGCGTAACGCATAGGAAGAGGAGAAAAGGGCATGGCCTATCTCGTAACAGGCGGCACCGGGTTCATTGGCTCGTGGGTGGTTAAATCCTTGCTGGAACGCGGGCACAAGGTGGTGGCGTTCGATTGGGCGCCGGGGCGCCATGCGCTGGACCAGGTTGTCGGCAAGCGCGCCGATGAGGTGACGATCGTTCAGGGCGATCTCACGCATATGCATCGTGTGATCGAAACCATTCGCGAACATAAGGTGACGCACATCGCGCATATCGCGGCGGCGGGGCTAACGCTGTGCCACGCCAACCCAGTGCATGCAGTGCAAATCAATGGGCTCGGCTTTGCCAACATGTTGGAGATTTGTCGGTCGATGGATATCGAACGCATGGTGTGGGCGAGTTCGGCGGGCGTGTTCGGCGGTAATTGGGGCGACAAGCCGGTGCCCAACGATGCGCCGTTTCATCCGCGCAACGTCTATGCCGGGCTAAAAATTCTCGGCGAAACGTTGGCCGCGCAATACCACGATGCGTACGGCACTGATGTGATCGGGCTGCGCTACAGCTTCGTCAACGGGCACGGGATGCCGGACCATCAGGGCGGGCGCATGATCAAAGAGCTGTGCGAGAAGACCGCATTGGGTCAGCCGGCCACCGTGCCGTGGGGCGACGACACGCCGGATTGGTTGTGGGGCGGCGATGCCGGCGAAGCGACCGCGATGGCCTTGGAAGCAAAGCCGACCAAGGTGCGCGCGCTCAATGTGCCGGGCGACAGTGCGCCGATGAGCAAAGCCGTGGCTTATGTGAAATCGCTGCTGCCGGATGCGGATATTACGGTTCAGCCGGGAAAGATGGGCTTCAGTCGGTTCGACGGCTCCGTCACCGAAAAGGAAATCGGCTACACGCCGAAGTGGACGATGGAGATGCAACTGCGCGAACGGATTAATCGCGTGCGCGAAGAAAACGGCTTGCCGCTGGTCGGTTAGCGCCATCAACACGCCATCGCCTTCGGACGGGCTGACGGCCCCTAAACCGCCGATCATCTTTCTGATGACGGCGACGGCCGCGGGCATCTTCGCGACCAACATGTACGTGCCGTCGCTGCCCTCGATTGCGGCCGACTTGGTCACCACTGAGCGGATGGCCCAACTTACGATCTCGGTCTTCCTTGTGGTCTTTGCGGTATTTCAACTGGTCTATGGGCCATTGGCCGACCGCTATGGCCGCAAGCGGGTGATGCTGGCCGGGCTGGCGATCTTCATGGTGGCCAACGTCGTCGCATCCACCGCGCAAACCATCGAGTGGTTGTTGGTTGCGCGCGTATTGCAGGCGATCGGTGCCTGCGCGGGCATGGTGATCACCCGCGCGATGGTGCGCGATGCGTACAGCCGGGGCGAGAGCGCGCGGATCATGGCTATCCTTGGCATGGGCTCGGGCATATCGTCGTCGATCGCTCCGCTGTTGGGTGGCGCGTTACAGGGATGGACCGGCGACTGGCGGTCGAGTTTCATTTTCATGACGGTGTTTACGTTGGTGCCGATGGTGGTGCTGGCGGTCTCGGTTCGTGAGACCTTGCGCCACTCTACCGCGCCGCGCGGTGGGATCGGCGGCATGGCGCGGGACTACTGGTCGCTCCTGCGCACGCCGGAATACATGCTTTATGCGTTGGGCGCGGCGCTGATGAACGCGACGTTCTTTTCATTCCTGGCGGCGGCGCCGTTCATTCTGGTCAATGTGGCCGGCGCCTCGCCCGAACGTCTGGGCGCGGTGTTGGTTTACATCACCGGAGGCTTCTTCGTCGGCACGTTAGTGGTCTCGCGGGTCGGGGCACGATTTCCGTTGGAGCGTTTGGTTCTCGTGGGCGGCATCATTTGTTTCTCCGGTATCGCGATTCAAACCGTGCTGGGCCTGGGCGGCGCGCGCAGTGAAACGGCGATCGCGGTGCCCATGCTGCTCTTCGGTCTTGGCAACGGCTTTGTCTTGCCCCCGACAAGCGTGATCGCGGTCAGCGTGCGGCCGCAAATCGCCGGCACGGCGTCGGCGCTTTATGGGTTCAATTCGTTTGCGCTCGGCGCTGTGGGAACGGTTGTCGCAGGGTTCTTGTCCCACGAGACCCAGTTGCCCTTAGCTTTTGCGATGTTGGCGATGACGGGGACGGCCGTGGTGTTCTTCGTCACCGGTTTGGTGGGGACGGGCCGCGGCTGGTTCAGACCACTAGATTGAACAAGCTACCCTGGCCGGCGGCAAACTGTGCGGCGTTGGCATTGGCGTTGAATGAGATCGATTGCAGCCGCTGTAATGCGGCCTGCATACCCGAGATTTGATCGAGGATGCGTTGCGGCGGTTGCGCGGGAATCTCGAAGTCCTCGTCCGGACCCTCGGTCTTGAGACGAAACGCGCGTTGCACCGTGACTTGGGCGAATTCCAACAGCGTACGAGCATCTTCGATCGAGGAATCATCTAGGAGATTGATGTCGTTGGTGAGGCCGAGGCCGAAATTGGTTTCGACGAAGCCTTCGCTGCCGTCATCTTCGACCTCGCCGAACAATACCTCCGGGCGCAAGCCGAGACCGGAGAGCGCATCAAGCCCGTCGGGTCCTGCGATGAGTTCGATCTTGTGGCCGTTGAGCGCTGATACGCGCAAGAAGCGCCCCTCGATGTCGTCGTCGACGAACTGCGCCGTGCCTTCGCCGCCCGAGCCGATGGCGTTGCGGATCTTGAATGAAAGAAAACCGAACGAGTCATCGTCATCAACCGTGACCTGTTTCAGCGGACCGTTGTCGACCGAAATATAGAAATACTGACCAGGTCGGACGGTGGTGACGCTGGTTGCGCTGGTTGCCGGGTCGGACGGTACTTCGCCAGTGGGCAGGCCCATGCGGGTGAGGATGTTGGTGCCGTTACTGTCGAACGCGATCGACGAGGCACGCTGATCGTAGCCGCCGCCGAATTGGTGGCGCCATGCTTCGTTGAAGGTCGAGTCGAGTTTGACGACGAAGCCGTCAGTGATGCCGCTCGACGTTTCGCCCGCAAGCGTGCCGGCGGTTTCGCCGGAGACATAAATCTCTTCGTTGGTCGGATCGACGGCAACGCTGAATGCGCGATCGGTATCGGCGGTGCCGAGGAAGGTGCCGAAAATCACCGACCCGTCGGCGTTGGCAAGTTTGGCGACAAAACCGTCGGTGCCGCCGGCGTGCGCGGTGACCGGTGTGGTGCCCCCGAAAAACCCAGATTCGCTGGTGTAGCCGCTGACATAGACATCGCCGTCGTTGTCGATGCTGAGGCCTGTAATGCTGCCGTCGGTGCCGAGCGAGCTGGAGAATTCCCAATCCTGCGCCGTGGCGTCACCATCGCCATAACGGCGGACAAAGCCTGCGCCATCATCGGTGCCGGCGAGAAATACGTTGCCGGCGCCGTCGACCGCGATGGCGGTGTGTTGCTCGTCCCCCGCATCGCCGAATTGGCGGTTGTAGGCAAGAGTGCCGGCGCTATCGAGTTTGGTAACAAAGGCGTCGTCGCCACCGCCGAAGCCTTCACCCGAGGCGATTTCGGTGCGCGTGAGGCCGGCGACGAAAATCTCGTTGCTGCTGTTGACCGTGAGCGACAACCCGACATCGTCGAGGAAGGGACCGGCTTGGCGGGTCCAAAGTTCTTGGCCACTGCTGTCGAACTGGGTGACGAAGGTATCGAGATTGCCGCCAAATGCCGTTGTCGTGAGCTCACCGCGCACCTGCCCGGTGACGATGACGTTGTCATTGCCGTCGACGGCGACCGCGAAACCGGCGCCGTCTTCGGTGGCGCCGAAGCGTCGGGTGAAGACAATGTTGCCCGCAGCATCGTATTTGTTGAGGAAGACGTCGTTGTTTTCGGGATCAACGAATTGCTCCCCTAGATCGCCCGCGGTCTTGCCGACGACGTACACCGAACCGGTGCTGTCGACCGCGACGCCTGACGCCGCGTCGGCCTGACCGGTGGTATCGATCTGATTGTAGAAGACCTCGTTGGGGTTGGCCGCGCCAAGATCGTCGATTTTGGTGACGAAGCCGCCGCCGGAGGGCCCTTGGCCCCGGAACCCGGCGAGATAGACAGCGCTCGATTCCGTTGAAGCGTTGGCACTGAGCGTTGTGGTTTCGCCGAAGCCGACATCGATTCTGAAGCCATATTCGTTCTCGTCGTAGCGTTCGGTCGCAATTTGGGTCGAGATGCCGGCATTGACCAGCTCGGGGTTCACGTAGGCCGAGATGTTGTCGAGGGTGTAGTCGTTCGGATCTGCGCTGATGTCGCTCATGGTGATGGTGACAGAGCGGACGGTGGTGCCATCGTCGGTCTGGATGGTGAACTGGTCGGTGGCGGTGAGACCAGGAATTGGGTCGTTACGGTTTTCAAGGATGACGGCGCCGTTAAAGCGCGGTGCGGCTTCGTCTTGCGACAAGATGATCGAGGAGTCGAGGTCGGCCTCTAAGATCCCGGTGACCAAGGAAATGGTGTTGGTTTTGGCGTTGTTGATAAAGGTCTCGAGTTCGGCGACGCGCGTCTGGAATTTGGTGTTGACCAAATTGGACAAAAGCTTGCCCTGGGAGGTTTGGGCGTAATTCGCGATGTCGAGCATCTCGCCCAGCGCCTTGTAGGCGGCAAACAAGGTTTTGGAGTCGTCGTCGAGATCGACACGATCGAAGAGGGGATCATTCGGGTCGATCAGTGCGGCTTGGGAAAAGACCCGCTGTTCCAGGGATTTGTCGGGAACCGGTTCGCGTTGCTGCCACGGCGGAATCACGGTTTGCTCGCGTGAGGCGATGAGCCGGCCGATTTCGCCATTGCGCAGCACGGCCGTCTGCACCGACGCCGAAAGGGCGGCGCCAGAGGCGTAGTAGTTGCCCAGGACGTTGAAATCGAAACCGACGAAAGACATGCCGAATAGGGCCGTGTGCAATGGATCCACCGATATTTGTGCAAGGACTGCGCCAGTCCGACGCCTCCTGGCACGGCAAATGCACCGGTTTCCTTTGAGAACTATGGTTAACGGCCCTTCCGGGGGCCCCTGGTTTACCGGTCGTTAACCAAACCGCGGAGAGAATGGCTACGATATGAGACAGAGAGCGGCACTTTCACCGGATCACCGCGCCACCAGGGGGTGGAATGTGCCCACCAGTAGGCAAGAATTGCCGAGCCGGAGGCAGAAATGACCCCTCGTGAATCCGCCGCTATTCCTCTGGATATCGCGCGAACACCGCAGCGCGCGCGGGACAAGATCAAGTCGATCCGCGATTTGGCGGCGATTGCCTCGGCCCTGAAGGCGCGCGGCAAAACGATCGTGCTGGCGCACGGGGTTTTCGATCTCGTTCATATGGGGCACGTCCGACATCTCGAGGCCGCGGCCGCCGAAGGCGACGTGCTGATCGTCACCATCACGCCCGATGAATTCGTCAACAAGGGGCCGGGCCGCCCGGTGTTTACCGGCGATTTGCGGGCCGAGATGTTGGCGGCGCTGGAATGCACGAGCTGGATCGGCATCAACGAATGGCCCAGTGCCGAGCAGTTGCTCGAGCTGATCCGACCCGATGTCTACGTCAAGGGCTCGGATTACTCCAACGAAGGCGAAGACCTCACCGGCAAGATTCGGATGGAGCGCGAAGCGGTCGAACGTCACGGCGGACGGGTGCTGTACACCGACGACATTACCTTCTCGTCCTCATCACTGATCAACCGACACCTCAATGTGTTCGACCCGGCGGTCATGGAATACCTCGGCGGGGTCGACAAAGAAGCGCAGATGGAACAGGCGCTCGGTGCGATCGATCAGATCAAAGACATGAGGGTGTTGTTGGTCGGCGAAGCGATCATCGACGAATACCTTTACGCCAAGCCGATGGGGAAATCGGCCAAGGAAAACATCATCGCGTCGCGTTACTCCGGCCGCGAGGTTTTTGCTGGTGGGGTGATCGCCGCCGCCAACCATGTGGCCGATTTCGTCAAGGACGTCGAGGTCGTCACTATCCTGGGCGAGCGCGAGTCCTACCAAAGCCTGATCCGCGACACGATCCGCGACAACGTCACGATTCACAGTTTGTACCGGCCGGGCTTGCCGACGATTCGCAAGAGCCGCTATGTCGACCCCGGTCATATGAACAAGTTGTTCGAGGTCTATCACTTCGATGATACGCCGCTGAATGGTGCGGTTGAAAAGCAGCTTTGCGACATGATCGGCGACCGCGCAAAAGACTTTGACGTGGTGATCGTGACCGACTTCGGGCACGGGATGATGACGCCACGCGCGATTCGGACGACGACCGAGAAGTCGCGGTTCCTCGCGGTGAATGCGCAAAGCAACAGCGCCAACCTCGGTTACAACATGGTCACGCGCTACAACCGCGCCGACTATGTGTGCATCGATGCGCCGGAGGCCCAGCTCGCCACGGGCGATCGGTTCTCGGACATCGAAGACGTCATTGCCAATGGGCTGGCGCACGCGATCGACTGCGACCGCTTTGTCGTGACGCACGGCCAACATGGGTGCGTTGCCTATGACCGCGCGCAAGGAGCGCGCCGCGTGCCGGCGTTTACACAGCAGGTCGTTGATACGGTGGGGGCGGGGGACGCGTTCTTGTCGGTCACCTCACCGGTTGTGGCAGCAGGCACCGATATGGAAGTCGCCGGCTTTATCGGCAACGCGGTTGGCGCCTTGAAGGTCGGGATCGTCGGCCATCGGCAGTCCGTCGAAAAAGTGCCGGTTCAGAAATACATCACAACCCTTTTGAAGTAGGCCCGTCATGCGCGCTGATTTCACGAAACAGAATATTTCCTCTTACTTCGCGACCTTGGGTGCGATGGACGAACGCATGGTCGCCACCGGCGCCACCGGCGAGCGGTTCGACCTTGCAGAAGTGATGGCCGCCGCGATGGAGCGTGCGCAAAATGCCCACGACGCCGGGAACAAGTTGATGTTTATCGGCAATGGCGGGTCGTCGACGATCGCCAGTCATATGGCCGAGGACTACACCAAGGCGGGCGGCATCCGGACGCTGGCGTTCAATGATCCGGCCTTTCTGACCTGCCTCGGCAACGACCTTGGGTTCGATCAGGTTTTTGCCAAACAGATCGAAATGTTTGCGCAGCCCGGCGACATGTTGGTGGCGATTTCGAGCTCCGGCAATTCGCAGAACATTCTCAACGGCGCGCTCGCCGCCAAAAAACGCGGTTGCTGGGTGATGTCGTTGTCGGGATTCACGCCCGACAACCTGTTGCGCAACCTAGGCGACATCAACGTGTACGTGCCCTCAATCGAATACGGTTTCGTTGAAATCACCCACCTGGCGGTATGTCACGCGATGCTTGATGTGGCGATGGGGTGGAAGGGCGAAACGGTCTCGCAAGAACGGTCTTTGAAAGTGGTTTCCGCATGACGAACAAGATCTGGAATGTCCTGGTTACGGGTGGTGCCGGTTATGTCGGCAGCATGTTGATCCCAAAGCTGCTCGCGGCGGGTCACCGCGTTACGGTGCTGGACCTCTATATCTACGGCGATGTATTTGCCGATTTGAAAGACAATCCGAACCTGCGCGAGGTGAGGGGCGATCTGCGTGATCCGGCAGCGGTGGCCGACGCCATGCGTGGCTACGATGCCGTGATCCACCTGGCCTGCATTTCGAACGACCCGAGCTTCGAGTTGAACCCCGACCTTGGGAAGTCGATCAACTACGATGCCTTCCGGCCGCTGGTGCACGCTGCCAAGGCAGAAGGGGTGCGCCGATTCATCTATGCGTCGTCGTCCAGTGTTTACGGCATCAAGGACGACCCGGAGGTCACCGAGGATCTACCGCTGGAGCCACTGACCGACTATTCCAAGTTCAAAGCGATGTGCGAGGACGTGCTGGCGGAAGAGCGTGCGCCCGGGTTCACAACCCTGGTCATTCGCCCCGCAACGGTGTGCGGTTACGCGCCGCGTCTTCGGTTGGATCTGACAGTCAACATCTTGACCAATCACGCCATCAACAACGGCAAGATCACGGTGTTCGGGGGCTCGCAACGGCGGCCCAACATCAATATCGAAGATATGACCGACCTCTACGTGAAGTGTTTGCAATACGACGATGCGGCGATCGACGGCAAGATCTTCAACGCCGGGTTCGAGAACCACAGCGTGTCGGAAATTGCCGAAATGGTGCGGTCATCGGTCGGCAACGGCGTTGAGGTCGTGACCGAGCCATCCGACGATTTGCGCTCGTATCACGTCTCGTCGCAAAAGATCGCGGACGAACTTGGCTTTGTACCCGTTCATACCATTGAGGACGCCGTCGACAGCTTGATCTCGGCCTTCGAGGCGGGGCAGGTCGCCGATCCAATGGCGAACCCGCGCTACTACAACATCAAGACCATGCAAGAAATCAACCTGGCTTAGTTATGTTTATTGGAATCGACTTCGACAACACCATCGCGCGCTACGACGATCTGTTTGCCCGTCTTGCGCTTGAGAGCGGCTATCTGGAAACGGTTCCGCCCGGCGGTAAGACCGCCGTGCGCGACGCCGTCCGCCAACGTCACGGCGATGGGGCATGGCAATTGATGCAAGCCGAGGCCTATGGGTCACGGATGGCCGAGGCCGAGTTGATGCCGGGGTTTCTCGGTTTCGTGGGCAGCGCGCGGCGCCTTGGCGTGCCGCTGGTTGTGGTCAGCCACAAGTCGGTCTTCTCCAACGCGGTGCCTGGCCCCAATCTGCGCTATGCGGCGCTGGCCTGGATGCGCGCGAAGCGGTTCTTCGATCCGGGCGGGCTCGGGTTTCATGTCGACGACATCTATTTCGAAGGAACGCGTGCTGAGAAGGCGGCACGGATCAGCGAGTTGGGGTGTACCCACTTCATCGATGATCTACCCGAGGTCTTTGCCGAGAAATCTTTCCCTGCTGAAACCGTGCGAATTTTGCTCGGCGCGACGGGTGGCGACGGCAACGATACGGTGATGGCGGACTGGTTCGAGATTCGCGATTTCATGTTCACGGACCTTGAACGGGCGGTGGCGTGAAGGAACTCTCGCAAATCGCCGACGTGGCCCGCTCACTTTGCGGCGGGACGGTGAGCAACCTCGAGGAGATCTCGGGGGCGGGCAACCACCGGGTCTACCGCGTGGACGGCGATAACGGCGCACGCTTTGCGCTGAAAACCTATTTTTCCGGCGGACACGACGGCAGCGCGCGCCTGAGCGCAGAGTTTCAGGGTTTGAGCTATTTGTGGCGCGAAGGGTTGCGGACCATTCCGGAACCCATGGCCGCGGACCGCGGCGCGCAATGCGCGCTGTTCGGTTGGGTTGACGGCGAAGCGGTCAAAACGCCGACACCGGCAGACATCGACGCGGCCTGTAATTTTGTTCGATCCTTACGCGAGATTGCCCGGCAGGGTGCGGCCAACGACTTACCGCCGGCGCGGGAATCGTGCTTGTCCCCCGACGAGTTGTATCGCCAGATTGTGGTACGGCGGGGCCGACTGGAACGCGAGGCATCGTTTCGAAGCGACTTGTCGGAATTTCTGCGCGATTCGTTCGACGACACCTTGCATGTCGCCTGGGCCAAGACCCGTGAGGGACTTGTTGCAGCGGGGATTTCACCAACAGGCGATTTGCCGGTGACCTATCGCACGTTGTCGCCGTCGGATTTCGGGTTTCACAACGCGGTGCGTGGCGAGGATGGCGCGCTCGTGTTCTGCGACTTCGAGTATTTCGGTTGGGACGACCCGGTCAAACTGGTGGCGGATTTTGTGTTGCATCCGGGCATGGCTCTGCGGGTCCGGTTGGCGTCGCGGTTCGAGAAACAAGCGACCGCTATCTT
>CALJDF010000276.1 GCA_938023835.1 uncultured Alphaproteobacteria bacterium | reverse complement strand
CGCCAGGCCCTCGGTGGTGCCGACGGTGACGCCTTGAAGCCGGATGTTGCGCGAGCCCACAAGGGGGACAAGCAGGTCCGTGCGCGCACCGGCCAGCACGCCGACGAGGCTGACCATGCCGCCGGGCCGGATGGCCCGCAGGGTTTGTTTCATCGTACCGGCACCGCCGACCTCCATCACATGATCGACGCCGCGCCCGCCGGTGAGATTGAGGGCCGTCTTGCCCCAGTCGGGATCGTCGACGTAGTTGATGAGGTGATCGGCACCGAGATCGCGCACGCGGTCGAGTTTTTCGTTGCTTGAGGAGGTCGCGATGACCTCGGCGCCGGCAAGCTTGGCGAAGTGCAGCGCGAACAACGAGACGCCACCGGTGCCCTGGACGAGCACGATGTCGCCCGGTTGGGTGGCGCCCAACGTGACAATCCCGGTCCAGGCGGTGAGCCCGGCGCAGGGCGCGCTGGCGGCCTCGACATCGCTCAACGCGTCGGGGGTGTGAACCAGCCCGGTCTCTTTGAAGACACGCAGTTCGCACAAGGTACCGTCTTGCGCGCGGCCCAAGTCGTCATCGAGAAGTTCTTGGGTGGGCTCGCCGCCGACCCAGCTCTGAAAAAAGCTGACGGTAACGCGGTCGCCCGGTTTGAACCGGGTGACCCCCTGCCCCACCTCGACGACCTCGCCGGCCCCGTCCGACAGCGGAATAAGCCCGGCTTTCTTTTGGCGCGAGCCATAGCCGCCGGTGGTAACCAAGGTATCGCGGTAGTTCAATGCGGCGGCGCGCAGACGCACCAAGACCGTGCCGGGCCCCGGCGTGGGATCGGGTTGGTCGACCAGCTCGAGACTCGAGGGACCGCCGAGATCTTTGAGAACCACCGCCTTCATATGCGCCTGCCTTCATTCCGAGATGTTGCCGAGCGCGGAGCATAAAGGGCGGGCCCCACCGGTAACAGACCCAGGCCGTTCGCTTTTGCGGATCGGTGGGTTAGGGTCGCGGCCATGACAAACACCCCAGAACGCCGCTTACCGCTGGACGGCGCCAGCAATTTTCGCGACCTCGGCGGATACAAAACCGAGGACGGGCGCCAGGTGCGTTGGCGCAAGGTGTTTCGCTCGGGCGCGATGGACCGGCTGAGCGATGCCGATCTCGCCGCGTTGACCGCAATGGGCCTGCGCACGATTTGCGATTTGCGCCACCCGGAAGAACAAGCGCTGTACCCGACGCGGCTCTCTGCCGATGCGCCAGCGACGATTCACAGCCTCCCGATCCGGCCGCGCGTGAAGGGCAATTACCGCGAACGAATCGATGCCGGCGATCCGGCGGCCGGCGATCTCGCACGCGACTACATGACCGAAGCCTATCGCTGTTATGTGCGCGACCACGCCGAGGCGTATCGCGGGTTGATGCAGCAATTGGCGGACCCGGCGAATCATCCCTTGGTGTTTCACTGTGCCGCCGGCAAGGACCGCACCGGGTTTGCCGCCGCGCTTATTTTGATGACGCTCGGGGTGCCGGAAGACACTATCTTCGAGGACTATCTCGCGACCAACGATTATTGGACCGAGGGCGGGCTGCGAGTGCAGCAAGACATTCCCGAAGCGGCGCGGCAGCATCTGATTGCGGCGAACGATGTGTATTTGCGCGCGGCCATCGACACCCTGCACGAGATTCATGACTCCCTTGAGGCGTACCTAACGGGCGCACTGAAACTCGACGACGAAACGATCGCGCGGCTGCGCGACTTGCTGCTCGAGTAGGCAAAAAAAGGGCGCCCGAAGGCGCCCTTTTAGATCGTTTGGGAGAGACTTCTTAGAAGTCCATGTCACCCATATCGGCACCCGGCGTCATGGGTGCGTTGTTGCCGTCTTTTTTCTCAGGCTTGTCGGTCACCCCGGCTTCGGTGGTGATCAACAGGCTGGCCACCGAGGCGGCATCTTCAAGCGCGGTGCGGACGACCTTGGCCGGATCCATGATGCCGGCCTTGATCAGGTCGCCATAGACTTCCTTCTGGGCATCAAAACCGAAGTTGCGGCTTTTCTGTTCCATCAGTTTGCCGACAACGACGCCACCATTGATGCCGGCATTCTCGGCAATCTGAGCGACCGGGGCCTGGAGGGCCTTGCGGATGATGTCGACACCGATCTTCTGGTCGTCATTGCCGACCTTGATGCCGTCAAGCGCGCGGCTTGCGAAGAGAAGCGTGGTACCGCCACCGGCAACAACACCCTCCTCGACCGCCGAACGGGTCGAGTTGAGCGCGTCTTCGACGCGGTCTTTGCGCTCTTTCACTTCGATCTCGGTGGCACCACCGACATGTACAACGGCAACGCCGCCGGACAGCTTGGCGAGACGCTCTTGCAGCTTTTCTTTGTCGTAGTCCGAGGTGGTTTCCTCGATCTGCGCACGGATCTGGCTGCAACGGCCCTCGATGTCGGCTTTCTTGCCGGCACCGTCGACGACCGTGGTCTCTTCTTTGGTGATGTTGATCCGCTTGGCGGTGCCCAGCATGTCGAGGGTCACGTTCTCAAGCTTGATCCCGAGATCTTCGGAGATCACGGTGCCAGCGGTCAGGATCGCGATGTCTTCGAGCATCGCCTTGCGACGATCGCCGAAGCCCGGCGCCTTGACGGCCGCAACCTTGAGGCCACCGCGCAGCTTGTTGACCACGAGGGTGGCCAGTGCTTCGCCTTCGACGTCCTCGGCGATGATCACCAGCGGACGACCGGATTTGGCAACCGCTTCGAGCACCGGCAACATGGCCTGGAGGTTCGAAAGCTTTTTCTCGTTGATCAAGATGTACGGATCTTCGAGATCGACCGTCATCTTTTCGGCGTTGGTCACGAAATACGGCGAGAGATAGCCGCGGTCGAACTGCATGCCTTCAACGACGTCAAGCTCGGTGGCGAAGCCTTTGGCTTCTTCGACCGTGATGACGCCTTCTTTGCCGACCTTGTCCATGGCTTCGGCCAGAATTTCGCCGATCTCGCGCTCGCCATTGGCAGAGATGGTGCCGACTTGGGCGATCTCGTCGTGGCCTTTGATCTTTTTGGCGGCAGACCGGATGTCGGCCACCGCGGTGGTGACGGCGAGATCAATGCCGCGCTTGAGGTCCATCGGGTTGGCACCGGCCGAGACGGCCTTGTTGCCTTCGCGCACGATGGCTTGGGCGAGGACCGTGGCGGTGGTGGTGCCGTCGCCGGCTTCGTCGTTGGTGCGCTGGGCCACGTCTTTGACCAGCTGTGCGCCCATGTTTTCGAACTTGTCGGCCAGCTCGACTTCCTTGGCAACCGTGACACCGTCCTTGGTGATGCGCGGTGCGCCGAAGGATTTGTCGATCACGACGTTGCGACCCTTGGGACCGAGCGTGACCTTCACCGCATTGGCGAGGACATCGACGCCTTTGAGCATCCGCTCGCGCGCTTCGGTGCCGAATTTGACTTGTTTAGCCATTGAGATTTCTTCCTTCTTCTTCGAACGGGTGGGCTAAGCGGCTTTCTTCTTGGATGCTGACTTGCCTTCGATGATGCCCATGACATCGCTCTCTTTGATGATGACGAGGTCTTCGCCCTCGATGGTCACGTCGGTGCCGGCGTATTTGCCGAACAGCACGCGGTCGCCTGCCTTGACCTCGGGGGCGATGAGTTCGCCCTTGTCGTTGCGGGCGCCGGGGCCGACGGAGACGATTTCGCCTTCCATGGGCTTCTCTTTCGCGGTGTCGGGAATGATGATCCCACCAGCGGTGCGTTCCTCTTCGGCCGAACGGCGGACGAGAACACGATCGTGTAAAGGCCTGAATTTCATAGTCTTTTTCTCCCTACCTGCTGCTAGCAGTGTTCCGGCTGGAGTGCTTAGCACTCTTTAGACCGGAGTGCCAGATAACTCAGCGCGGGATTTAGGAGAGGCTCGACCGCCTGTCAAGAAGGGGTCGGCAGGAAATTTCGCCCGAAATGGCGATCTCGGCTGCGCGCGGCGGCCCTAGTCGAGGTATTTGGGCTGGCTGCGGTCGGTTTGGGCGGCGGGGTTCATCACCCGGATGGGCTTGCCCGCGAGATAGGCCAGGATGTTCTCGACGGTATCCGGGATGAAGACCTTGTAGGTCGCCTCGGTGGCATAGCCGATGTGGGGCGTGAGCAGCGTGTTGGGCAAGCGGCGCAAGGGATGATCGCCCGGCAGCGGTTCTTGGTCGAAGACATCGAGGGCCGCCCCGCCGATCCAGCCTTCTTTGAGGGCCTGGAGGAGCGCCGCCTCGTTGATCAGGGGGCCGCGCGAGGTATTGACGAGGATGGCGTCTTTTTTCATGCGGCGCAGATCGTCGGCGCCGAGCAGATCGCGGGTTTTGTCGCTGAGCACCATGTGGAGGGTGACGACATCGCTTTGCGCAAGCAGGTCTTCCTTGCCGACCAAGGTGGCGCCCGCTTCGGCGGCACGGGCTGCGGTCATGTTGGGGCTCCACGCAATCACCTTCATGCCGAAGGCGGCGCCGACGGTGGCGACGGGCGTGCCCAAGCGGCCTAACCCGATGACCCCCAGCGTGCGGTACTTGAGATCGCGGCCCATCGTGGTCTGCCAACGGGCGGCGCGCATGTTGGCGTCTTCGATATGGATGTGACGGGTGAGCCCGAGGATGAGCGCCCAGGTCAGTTCGGCGGTGGCGAGGCCAGGGTCGGGCACGCCGGTGCCGCACACCGTGATGCCGAGATCGAGTGCTGCTTGGACATCGATCGCCGCATTGGTGGGCGCGGTGGAACACAGCAGCTTGAGGTTGGGCAACCGTTCGAAGACGGCGCGGTCGAACCGCGTGCGCTCGCGCATGCAGCACACGATCTCGAAGGGTTGGAGCCGCGCGACCAAGGCATCGTCGTTGTCGGCATGGGTGCCGTAGACCGCGACATCGCAATCGTCCGGCAGTTGCGACCAGTCGGCGTAGTCCAGAACGTTCCCGGCGTAGTCGTCGATGATGGCGATCCGAGGCATGGCTTAGAACGCGACGGTTTCGCTGTTGTAGCGTTTGAACTGGCCCGACTCTTCGAGGGTCCAGTTCGCAATGAGGGTGCGCATCCCGGCGATGGAGTCGACGCGCTCGACGCCCGCCCCCTCCCCGCCCATATCGGTTTTGACGTGACCGGGGCAGAACACCATGACGGTGACGCCCTTGTCGCGCAGCACGGCGGCCAGCGTGGTGAAGGTTTTGGTGACGCCGGCTTTGGCCGCGGCATAAGCAAACACCGGGGCTTGCATTTCGACATTCGAGCCCACGGTGGACGAGATCACCGCGACTTTCTTTTGTTCGCCCTGCATGACGTTGTCGAAGAACGCCTCGGTGACCTTGAAGGGCGCTTGGGTGTTGGTGCGCAAGACGCGGTCCCACGCGTCGTAGTCCATCGTGCCGAAACTTTGGCGCGCGATGTCGCCCCGCACCGGGCCGATGATGCCCGCGTTGTTGATCAACACGTCGACCGGTCGGCCCGCATATTTGGCCGCCGCCGTATCGATGGCGGCGAAGTCGGTGACGTCTAGCGCATCGACGGTGATGCGGCCGTCGTTTTTGGCGGCTTCGGCGTTGAGCTCGGTCGCTTTGGCGGGGTCGCGGCAAAAGGCGATGATGGACCAGCCATCGGCGACATATTGCTGGACGAATTCGAGCCCAAGGCCCCGGTTGGCGCCGGTGATCAAGACGGTCGGCATGGCTTCCCCTTTTGCGAACGCTGCCCCGTGTGAACCGCGATTATGGGTGAGCGCGCCAGCCCGCGGAAGGGTGCCGCTCGGCGGACCGCTTTGGACTGGCGGAGCGCCAGCGCATTTGCTATAGCACCGCCAGTGATCCCCGGTAGCTCAGTTGGTAGAGCAAGCGGCTGTTAACCGCTTTGTCGCTGGTTCGAGTCCGGCCCGGGGAGCCAGATTTGATTGAGGGGCTGCGCCGAATGGCGCGGCCCCTTTTTTGTTCTGCTCCGATCAGTTCCCAGGCCCCTGCTCGGGCACGTCCGTGATCAGCATCGCGCCGGGGGCGTGGGTGATGCAGAGCGGGGGTTTGGCTTCTTGGACGGCCGCTTGGGGAGTGACGCCGCAGGCCCAGAAGACGGGAACTTGATCGTCCGCGAGCGCTGGGGGATCGCCCCAGTCGGGGGTGGCGAGGTTTGGGATGCCGATGGCGGCGGGGTCGCCGATGTGGATCGGCGCGCCGTGGGCGTGGGGGAAGCGGGCGGTGATCACGGCGGCACGAATGGATTCGGGCGGGCGCATCGGGCGCATTGAGACCACGACGGGACCGCGGAACGGGCCGGCAGCTTGGGTCTGGATCGTCGTGCGATACATCGCGACCGTTTTGTTCTCTTCGATGTGCGCGAGGCGAATGCCCTCGGCCATGAGGGCTTGTTCGAACGTGAACGAGCAGCCCAGCACGAAGGCGACCAAGTCGTCGCGCCACAGATCGGTGATGTCGGGTGTCTGCCCGTCCAATTGCCCATCGCGGTAGATGTTGTAGAGCGGCACGTCGCGGCGAATGTCGATGTCGTCGCCCAGCGTGTGCAACATGGGATCGCCGGTGTCCGAGACCCCGACCAAGGGACACGGTTTGGGGTTGCGCTGACAAAAGCGGAAGAAATCGAGCGCGTAATCGGCGGGCAGGATCGCGAGGTTGCCTTGTAGGCGCCCGAGCCCGATACCGGCGGTGTGGCCCTGGTAGGCGCCCGACCGGATCGCCTCGCGCACCGTCGCCATGGGCGCCTGGCGCAGGTCTTCGAAAAGGGTGTTGCTGATCGGGTCGGTGGTATTCATGGGGTCTCCTGCCGCGCGCTGCGTTGTCGAAGATTACGCGTCCGGGGCGAAATGTCGACGTGGCGGTAAGCGCTTAGCCGCTCTTTCTTAGTTTGGCCCCGGACCCTAGAGTTCGGCTATTCCAGTGGGTCACCAAGTCACAGTTTTTGTTAGAAACACGTTGCGGCACTGCGACGTTCCGCCGGTGAGGTAAGATAGGCCGACCGTGGGGATCGGGACGGCCATGTACGCACAAATCGTCATCATCTTGATCGGGTTTTCGGGTTTTGTCGGTCTTTCGATCGTCATTCCGGTGTTGCCGCACTACGCCGCGACCTACGGCGCAAGTGCCCTGGGCGCAACGTTTGCGTTCGCGATTGCGGCCGGGGTAGCGATGTTCTCCAGCATTTTCTGGGGTCGGCTGAGCGACCGGATTGGGCGCAAACCTATCGTTTTGATCTCACTGGTCGGCCAGTGCAGCGCATTCCTATGGCTTGCGCTCGCCGACTCGCTCCTCGACATCTATTTGGCCCGGGCATTGGAAGGACTCTTTGTCGGCAGCATCGCGGCATTGTTCGCATCCATGACCGATATCACCACGCCCGAGAAACGCGCAGCGGCGATGGGCCGGCTCAACGCGGCATTTACTGCTGGGTTTATCGTTGGGCCGGTGCTTGGCGGGGTTCTTGCGACAACTTTCACACCGACACCAACGTTCGCCTATCCCTTTGCCTTTACCTCTGCCTTGTTCGCCCTTTTGGCGGTCGCCGCATTTTTTGCGCTGCCGGAGAGCCGAACCAAAGCCGATCGCTCGGTGAACACGAGCGGCCGCGAGAGCGTTGCGCAGAGACTGCGAATCTATTTCGCGCCACGCATGTCGGTCCCGTTGCTGGCGACCGCAACGGTGGCATTTGCATCGAATAGCACCAGTG
>CALJDF010000275.1 GCA_938023835.1 uncultured Alphaproteobacteria bacterium | reverse complement strand
GCGATAGGTGGCCTCCTGGCCGCGCCGCGCGACACGATCGCCCAGGGCTTGAATGCCCACGACATCGAGTTCCGGCAACGGCGCCAGCAACGTCACGAGCTCACGATAAAGATCGAGGCCGCCCTGCGCCGCAAGCTCCAGCGCTCGACCGGCGCTCCCATCGGCCAACACCGCCAACGCCAAACGCTCCTCGTCGGTGTAATCCTCCAGCCGCTCGGCCAGAATGGTCGCCATCACGTCCGGCGACAACGTGCGCAAGGTTAGGTTTTGGCACCTGGATCGGATCGTCGGTAACAGTCGACCCGGCGCATGGGCCACCATGATCAACAAACCCTTGCGCGGCGGTTCTTCCAATTGCTTGAGGAGCGCGTTGGCACTACTGGCATTGGCCTCATCGACCGCATCGACGATCGCCACGCGCCACCCCCCCTCACCCGAGGTTGCGCCAAAGAACGGGCGCAACTTGCGCACCTCATCCACCACGATTTCGGCGCGCAGTCGTTTCGCGCGCTCGTCGTAGGTGCGTTCCAGCGCGATCAGCCCGGCATACGATTGCTGCGAAATCCGGCGAAATACCGGGTCGTCCGGGGCCACATAAAGCGACTCCGCCCCTGCCCCGTCATCCGCCGGGTCGCCATGCGACAAGACAAAGCGCGCCAACCGGTACGCCAGAGTCGCTTTTCCGATCCCACGCGGCCCACTGATCAAGAGAGCATGGGGCATCCGCCCACTCTGCCACCAGCGCAAGAGGTGCCCCTCGGCGCTTTCATGACCCAGCAAGGTATCGGTGTCGCGCGGGTGGCGCAGCTCGGTCTCGTCGGTTTTGGCCATGCCTTAGATACTAAGGCGCGTACGCACCGTATCCCATACCTGCTCGGCGACCTGATCGGGGGCGCCGGCCGCGTCGACAACCGCACAGCGCGTCGGCGCGCCCTTGGCAATGTCGAGAAAGGCCGCGCGAATACGTTCGTGAAACACCGCCCCCATGCGCTCATAGCGATCTTCGCTGTCCGGGCGTGCCTGCGCCCGCGCCAAGCCGTCGGCAACCGGTAGATCCAGCACGATAGTCAAGTCCGGCCAAACCGCACCGGCAGCCCACCGGTTAATCTGCGCCACCGTTTCGAGATCGACGTCTTGCGCATACCCCTGATACGCCATCGTGGAATCCGCGAACCGGTCGCAGATCACCCAGGTGCCCGCCGCCAACGCCGGCGCCACGGTTTTCTGAACATGGTTGTGCCGCGCTGCGTTGTGCAGGAAAAGCTCGCTCAGCGGTGCCCAGCGATCCACCGGACCTTCGACCAAGAGCCTGCGAATATCCAACGCGCCGGGTGACCCACCCGGCTCGCGTGTCGCCAGAATCTCGTGCCCCGCGTCACGCAATCGCTCGCCTAACAACCCTACCTGGGTCGATTTGCCGACGCCCTCGCCGCCCTCAAAGGTAATGAACTGACCGCGTACCACCACATTTCCCTAAGGGCTTTGGGTGCCCCAAACGATATGGCTGATGGCGGCGCCCAGTCGGCCGACAAAACCGAGCCGGTCGACCGCCTCGCCTGCGACTAAATCGCGGATCACCGGGTCCATGTTAGGCGCCTCGATCCGCAGCTCGGCGAGGCGCGCACCCTGCGTGATCGGCGCCGAGATCGGGCTTTCATAGGCCACGGTTACCGTCATGTTCCGGCGCGCTTTGCGCGACATCGTCAACAAGACCTTCTCCTCGAGCACCAAGGGTACGGTCGCCTCCGCGCCGAGCCAGACTTGCGCGTCTTCGATCGTTTCGTTGGCAACGAACAACGGATAATTGTTGAAATCGCGAAAGCCCATGTCGAGCAGGCGTTCGCTTTCCTGCGAGCGCTGATTGACGCTTTCCAGCCCGTTGACCACCAAGATCAACCGCCGTCCCTTGCGCTCGGCCGAGGCGACAAGCCCGTAGCCCGACTCCTCGGTGTGACCGGTCTTCAATCCGTCCGCGCCGATATTCTTGTAGAGCAACGGGTTGCGATTGCCCTGCTTGATATTGTTGTAGGTGAATTCCTTTTCCCCAAAAATCTCGTAGTACTCGGGATGCTCGCGGATGATCCGCGCGGCGATGGTTGCAAGGTCGCGCGCCGATGTGCGGTGCTCGGGGTCCGGCCAGCCCGTGGCGTTGCGAAACGTCGAACGCGTCAGGCCGATCTCGGCAGCGCGCTGGTTCATCTCGTCGGCAAAGGCCTGCTCGCTACCCGACAAGCCCTCGGCAAACACGACGCTCGCATCGTTCCCCGACTGAATGATGACGCCGCGCAGCAGGTCCTCAACGGTGACCCGCGAGGCGTGTTCGACAAACATCCTCGAGCCGCCCATCCGCCACGCTGTGTCACTCACCCGCATGGTGTCGTCAAGCGCGATCGAGCGGTTCTTTAAGCGCTCGAACACCATCAACAACGTCATCAACTTGCTCATCGAGGCCGGCGGCATTGGCACGTCCGCCTCTTTATCGAACAGCACCGCGCCTGTCGCCATGTCGATCAATATCGCGTTTGTCGCCGGGGTTTCGACGGTCTGCGCCACGACCGGACGTCCCGCCAACAGGCCGATCGCAATCGCCGCCGCAATGATCAGTGATGAAAACCTAGTCGCCATATATCCAGTCCGATGCCTTAAGAAACCTGAGCCTACCCACATAATATGCGATTGGGTCATTTCGATGGCACCGCGTTAACGCACGCCGACAACAATCCGCGCCTCGGGAAAACCCGACCCAATCAGATTCGCCAGCACGTCATCGGCTTGTTCCACAGTGGCGAGCGGCCCGATCCGCACCCGAAAAAACTCCGTCTCCCCGACGACCGCCGACTGTATTCCGACCTCGCCAAACGAAAACAGTCGCGCGGCCAGCCGGTTGGCATTATCGAATCGTGTGAACGCGCCCGCCTGCACATAAAGATCGCTCGGTCCCACCGATACCATCGCAACTTGTGCCGGCAGTGGCGGTTCGAAGACCGGAGCCGGTGCCGCCGCAACGCCGGGCGGCGGTGCCAGGGTCGCGGTCTCGACTTTGGCCACCGGCACGGCCGAAACGGCATCACGCTCCTCTTGGGTCGTCACCGGCTTTTTGGCAACGAATCCCTTGGTGCCTTGGTCGACGATCTGCACGCGCACCTTGGCGGTCCCTTGTTTCTCGAAACCGAGCAGTTGGGCCGCGCGGCGCGACACATCGATGACCCGACCATGGGCATAGGGGCCACGATCGTTGACCCGCAAGACCATGGCGCGCCCATTCTCGAGGTTTGTCACCCGCACATAGCTCGGCATCGGCAGCGTCTTGTGGGCCGCCGTCAGATCGGCCTGATCGTAGGTCTCGCCGTTCGCGGTGGTCTTTTGGTGGAAGCCCGGACCGTACCAAGAGGCAACGCCGGTCTCGTCGTAATCGCCGTCGACCTCGGGGTAATACCGTACCCCTTTGATCACATAGGGCGTGCCGACCTTGTAGACCCCGCCGGGGCCGATCGGGACGCCGTTCGGCGCAATACCGGCAACCTCTTCCGGTTCGCCACGCTTTTGGACTTCTTTGATTGCATGGACCGCGAGTTGGGTCTGCGCGCAAGCTCCCAACACGAGCAACGTCAGGACCGCGGTTCCGCCGCGGGCGGCACGCACCCACCCCATCATATTGTGTGTTTTCGCTCCGCTCGGCCCAGGATGTGGTTGGTCTTAGTTACCGCCAATCCGGTCCGAGAGCAAGCCGACAGCCAAAGCGAAGTAGTTCGAACGGTTCCAGCGCAGCGTCGCGCGGAAGTTGTCGTAGGCCATAAAGGCGCGCCCTTCTGGTCCATCAGGAATGACGATCTGCGCGGGGAGTTGCCGTTTGGGCAGGTCGCTACCGTCCAGATTGCGCACCCCCATCGCCTGCCAGGCGCCAATCGGTTTGATCTCCCTCGCTTCGGCCAAGCTCGCGTCGAACCCGGCCGGCAGGCGCACCTCGCGGCCCCAGGTCTGATCGTCCTTCCAGCCCACGCGCTTGAGATAGTTGGCGGCCGAGCCAAACACATCGGCCTGCGTCGTCCAGATATCGCGGCGACCGTCCTTGTCGTAGTCGATGGCGAAGTTCACGAAACTCGACGGCATGAATTGCGCCTGCCCCATCGCGCCGGCCCACGACCCGGTCATTTTGTCCGGCGTGATATGGCCCTCGTCGAGGATCTGCAACGCGTCGAACAGTTCCTTGCGAAAATACGCACTTCGGCGTCCGTCGAACGCCAGGGTCGCCAGCGCATTGACCACGTTGAAGCCGCCGGTCAGCCGCCCGAAATCGGTTTCGATACCCCAAAGCGCGACAATGAAACGCGGCTGCACCCCAATCTCTTTGCCGACTTTGTCCAACAGGGCGCGATGCTGGGCCAACATTTGGCGGCCCTTTTGCACCCGTCGATCCGGAACGACGCGCTCGACGTATTGGGCAAAGGTCAGTGTGAACTCAGGTTGGCGCCGATCGAGTTCAATGATGCGCGGGATCGGTTCGATGCCGGTCAGCGACTGATCCAAAATGGTCTGCTGAATACCCTTGGCGCCAGCTTCGGCGCGGACCTCGTCAAGCCAGACCTGCCACTTCGCCATGTCGAACGTGACCGGCTCTTTCTCCGCAGCCCACGCGCTGGGCGCGGCAAGCAGCACCATCAATCCTAAGACCAGTCCCTGAATAACCCGCACCATCAACTCCTTTATCGTTTGCCCCTAGGTCGCGCCGGGAAACAACGCGTCCGTTCGCCCGAGCACACGGTATACAACGAGTCCGATCCATTCGCGCAACACACGTTGTGCGGAACTTGCACGCCCGGCCAAATCCCAATCAAGCGACAGGCCCGGAGCATCAAGACCATAGGCATGGTCGACCGGGTACGGAATCACCGGCCATTCCGCGGCGCGAAACACACCCACGGCGCGAGGCATATTGAGCGCACTCATGATCAGCAGCCAGGTCTCGCCATCTTTTGGGTCGATCATCGGCTTCAGGTTTTGCGCATTCTCAAACGTGTTGCGGGATTCGCGTTCGAAGAGAACCCGGTCAACGTCCAGCCCCATCGTGCGCAAGGCCATCCGCGCAACGTCGGCTTCGCGCATGGCTTCAGGCCGCAGAGATCCGCTGCCGCCGCTATAGGCCAGCCGTGCGTTGGGATAGCGATGCGCCAGATCGACGAACGCAATCAGCCGGTCCGCCGCTTGGTTGACCGAGACGAAGCCGCGGGCGCGCGTCTGTGACACGTTCGAGGCGCCACCCAATAAAATGATGCCATCGACCCGCGCGGGCAGCGGATCGGGCGTTGCAAAGCGGCTTTCCAACGGCCACCCCAGCCAGGCCCCAATCGGCAGCACCGCAAGCCCCACCAAAACCACAATGCCCAGGGAAACAAGCCAACGGCCCAACGCACGCCACCGCGTCCACAACAACAGCGCGCCGATAACGGCCGCGATCAGCGCCAGATTCGACGGCGCAACAACGATCCAGAACGTCTTGGAGAGCCAGAACAACACCCCGTCCTCTTAGAGCGGGTCGGGGCCAAACTCAACCGGCGTCAGTAGCCAAGCTGGCGATAGACGATCTTCGCCGCTTTCAGCAGGACCTCGCGATCAACGCCGCCGGCCACCGCATATTCCTTAGGCCGGTTGATCCAGTAATAGACCCCAACAACACCGGTCGAGGCGAACGAGAAGGCGGTATCGCGCCCGCCAGTATCGCCATGCCGCATATACAGCGAGACGCGGCCCCCATCGATGTCCTCGTACAAGAAATGCGCCGCAGGCTTGGTCTCGCCCGGCAACATCCGCCCGCCCACCAACTGAAAGCCGGCCTCGGTCAAATCGGGGATCTGCACGTCGGTGCCGAGCCGTTTGCTCAACCACGCCACGAGGTGCGGTTTTTCCCCGGCCGCAACCTCAACCGCGTGGCGCCGCTCGGCGTAGTACGTCGAGTGGATGATGCTCGCCCGCGCGGGGAACGCCGCCGCGAGAGACTGGTTCTGTGGCGAGGCAAACTCATTCAGCGCCCAGCCCCCTGCCTCACCCGCCGCGACCAAGACCAGCGCCGCCGCAATCCGGCGCATTACCTCGAGCGGTCGCCGCCGCGCCACACGCACCATGGCGTGCGGCAAAGGTTCGTTC
>CALJDF010000274.1 GCA_938023835.1 uncultured Alphaproteobacteria bacterium | reverse complement strand
CTCTTCTTCTTCCCTAGTCATCGGCGGGCGAATACCGGCTTTGTCCTTTTCGCGGTACCACCGGCTGCCGAAGTGGTGGATCGCGCGCATCTTCGAAAGTTCTTCCTTGCGCGCAGCGGGCAACGCGTCGAAGGCCGCATGCATGCTGGCAAACATCGTATCGCCGCCGCTCGGCGGCACCTCCACCGCATACAGGATCGAGCCCAGCGCCGGGGTCGGCAGGTAGGACATATCGCTATGCCAATAGCGCCCGGCGTCTTCTAGCCCCAGCGGCTTACCCTCGGCGTCTTTCTTGTTCGAAACCACGATGATCTCGGGGTGGCCCGGCAGGCGGTACCACGACACCACATGAATCTCGGGCGCCCCGAAGCGCAGGCTAAACGCCTTGTGTTGCTCCGGGGTCAGGTCTTGATCGCGAAACAAGATAATCCCGTGGTCGAGATGCGCGCGATGCACCGCCTGAAAGGTTTCGGCATCGAGCGGCTTGGAAAGATCGACGCCGCGCACCTCCGCCCCGAAAGCTTTGTGAAGGGGTCTGACTTCGATCGACACGGCCGCCCTCCTAATAGTCCAAGAACCTGGTCACCACCGCAGCGCGGCCCGCCTCGCCACCCGGCACCATCGTATGGCTACTCTGCGGCACCAAGCGCGCAGCCTTGGCGGCATAACGCCCGAGCGGGTCGGCCTCTTCGCCGACAATCAAGGTCGCACTCTTCAGCTTTTTCAAGGTCGCCGTCACGTCGTGCTTCAACGCAGCCTGGGTCAGCAAGTGATAGGTATCCTTGCTTTTCAGTACCTCGACCACGCGGTCATGCAGCCACGATGCATTGAAGTTCGCATCGATCGCCCGGGCATGTTTGTCGTCCCGCGCATACCACGGCCAGAACACCAGCTCGTCGCGCAACATCAGCCAGGTCGAGAACAAATAGGCGCCGTCCCACGTCACCTCGATCGGCGGCGTATAGTTGGCCGCCAAGCGTTTGCGCTCGGCGCCGGAGAACATGATCACGCCGTCCAACACCAGTTTCTTGACGCGGTTCGGATAGCGTGCCGCCAGCGCCGTCGCCACCGACGCACCGCTGTGCCGCCCGTACACATCGTAAGTCCGCAGCCCCAACCGTGCCGCCACCGCCGCCGCATCATGGGCGAAATCCGCCACCCCCGGCCGCGCCTTGGCCGGCGCATCCGAATCGCCATTGCCCGGCAGGTCGAGCGCATAGACCGGTCGTTTCTTCGCCAACGCGGTCATCAACGGCGAAAACATCTGCGACGACCACCGGCCGTCGTGAATCAAGAACAGCGGGCGTCCCTTGGCCGCCTCCCCCGCCGAACGCACCAACACCTGCCCGCTCGGCAGATCGATGTAGCGCCGGTTGATCCGCCCTTTGATCGGCGCCAGGTCGGGGTCGGGCGGCGCCTTGGCGGCGCGCACATAGCGTTTGATCGCCGCCGCCTGCGCTTTGACATAGCCGTGCCGACTATGCCGCTCGATCACCTGGTTGCGTGGCAACTTGGGCAACAGGTCGAGATGCGGGTAGAGCATGTCGTCATCCCGCGCCATGTAGGTCGCCGGAATGTTCAGCGCCCGCGCCGCGGCCCGCACGTTGTAGGTAAACGCCGCGCCATAGCCCTTGCGATAGGCATCGCCGGAGCGAAAGAAATCCATGATGGAGGCATGCAACATATCGGGCGTGGAGAACGCGCGATCGCTGCGCGCCGCCGCGTTGCGCTTGTACCAGGGGAACCACAGCACCTGATCGCGCATCCGCGACCAATGCCCCGGCAAATGGCTGCCGTCCCACAACGGGCGGAACGGCGGCAAATAGTTCTTCAAGATGTCGCGGGTTTCGTCGGGGCCGAAGATCGGCACCCCGTCCAGCACCACGCCGGTGAACTTCTTGGGAAACTTCACCGCCAATTCCAGCGCGATGCACGCGCCTGTGTGAGTCCCATACAGCGCGCAGCGCGGCATTTTCAGCGCATCCAGCGCCGCCGCGTAGGCGGCCGCCATCTTTTGCACGTTGACCTCTTTGGCGGTCAGCGGATCGGTCTCGCCGAAGCCCGGCGAATCGAAGGCAAAAACGGTATGCCGTCCCGACAACGCATCCATCACCGGAATGACCGCCCGCGAGGACGCCGGCGATGCGTGGATAAGAACGATCGGTGGCCCGCTGCCCGCGCGGCGGTAATGCACCGCCCGGTTGCCCACCGAAACAAAGCGGCGTTTGATTTTCGCGGCCATCGCCTCCCCCGTCGTTTGTTCTCGCTATTGCGACCCAGGGTATCACAACAACTTGTGGGCCGGGTCGACGTCGTGATAGCGCGACGGGGCAGCCTCGTCATAGGATTGGCCCCTGTGCATGTTTTGAGGTCGTGATGCTGCCGAGGTTCTCAACCCTACTGTCCGCCTGGATTGCCGTCGCCTCCCTAGCGCTAGTGATCGGCGTTGGCGCGCCCTCGAGCGCGCACGCACAAGGCTCCAGCGCCGACATTCTCAACGCCGTGGTGCGGTTGGACGCCGAAATCCCGCGCGGCGCGGCAACCGCGCAGGGCCTTGGCACCCGTCGGTCGGGCCATGGCATCGTCATAGACGACCAAGGCCTCATCCTCACCATCGGCTATTTGATCCTGGAAGCGAACCGGATCCAGCTACGCACCAACGACGGTCGCACCATCGGCGCCCAGTTCGTCGCCTATGACTACGACACCGGCTTCGGCCTGGTCCGTTCGCTCGAACCCCTCGGGGTCAAACCCTTAAGGATCGGGTCGTCCTCGGGCCTTGCCGAACGTGACCGGGTTCTCGTCGTCGGTAGCGGCGGACCGCAACACGTTCTCGGCGCCGTCGTCGTGGAGCGTCGCGTGTTCACCGGGTTTTGGGAATACATGGTCGACGAGGCGATCTTCACCTCGCCCCCACATAACGATTGGGGCGGCGCGGCATTGATCAACGACCGGGGCGAGCTGATGGGGGTCGGCTCGCTCTTCGTCCGCGATGCGCGCGCCGGCAACACCAGCCTGCCCGGCAACATGTTCGTGCCTGTCGATCTCCTCAAACCGGTGCTGGCCGAAATGCTCACCGACGGCCGCGGCGCCGGCAGCGACCGCCCGTGGCTCGGTATCTTCAGCCAAGAACTGCGCAACGTCGTGGTCATCACCTCGATGTGGGTCAACGGCCCTGCCGTTCAGGCCGGCCTCAAGCCCGGCGACATGATCATCGGCGTCGGCGACCAACGCGTAAAATCCCAAGAAGAATTCTACCGCACCATGTGGTCCCTCGGCGGTGCCGGCGCCGACGTCCCCGTCAAAGTCTTGCGCGACGGCCAAACCCTCGACATCGTCGTCAAATCCGGCAGCCGCTACGACTTCCTCAAGATCGAGGGCGACAGTCTCTAATCACCCCTCGCCGCTTGGCAGATCGAACAGCCCCTCGGGCAAGCCGTCGAAATAGGCCGCGACCTCGTCGGCGGCGACGACATCGGCGTATTTCGCATTCATGTCGCACAGATTGATCGCGTGCGAGGCTTGCGAGCGATCGAAGCAACCGTCCTCCACCACCGTCACGCGATAGTTCGCGCTGAACGCATCCAGTGCGGTCGCCCGCACGCAGCCCGAAGTCGTCGTGCCGACCAAGATCACCGAGTCCGCTTTCAGCAGTGTGAGGAACGATTCCAAGTTCGTGCCGTAGAACCCGCTCGGTTTCAGCTTGCGGATCACGATGTCCTGCGGGTCCGGCGCTATTTCGGGCAGGATCGCATTGGGATCGAGATTGGTCGTGGTCGGCGCCGGGCCTTTCTTGCTGGTGCGCGAATTCTTCCACGCCCAACTGCCGCGGTCCCAACGATCGGCGCGCACGTCGCCTGTCGTGTAGATCACCGGCACGCCGTTCCGATGCGCTGAATCAATAAGACCGCGGATGCGCGGCACCGCGGCCCATCCGTCCTCGCCGCACGAATTGGGCCAGCGCTTGATCGACTCCAAAATCGGCTCGACCGTGTCGCCGACGAAATTGTAGTTCACGTCGATCACCAATAACGCCGGGCGGTCGCCGAACCCGGCCCGCGTCCCATAGCCCGAGGCCGCAAACACCGCGCGATCGCGCTCGGTCAGAAATTGATCCCAGATCCGTTCAGCCATCGACCATTCCTCCCTATCCCGGCCCGCACTTTAGCCTAGAATGCCGGCCATGAATGAGATCAAGACATTTGGCGACCCGGCCGTGTCGGCAGACGGCCATGGTGGCGCGAGCGAACTCGCCGCGTTCGATGACGCCACGCAAGCCGTCCGACGCATCACGGAGATCTACCAACGCAGCCTCGACATCATCAAGGCCGAGTTCGCCCGTGCGCTCGACGGCGCCATCCCAGACGAAGCCGCCCTCGCGCGCGCCTGCTATCCCTATGTCGGCATCACTATCGGCCCCGACGACATGCAGACCGACGCCAAGCTGTCCTACGGCGCGCTGTTCGACCCCGGCACCTACGGGGCAACCGTCACGCGGCCCGACATATTCGGCGACTACTACGAATCGCAAATCGGTCACCTCATCGCCAACCACGAGAACAGCGTGTTGGTGGGGCTCAGCGATCGCCGCATCCCGCTGCCCTTCGCCGTCGAAGAAGCCACCGCCGGCGTCAAGCGATCCGAGATTCATGCGCTGCAGCGCTATTTTCTGTTGCCCGATCTCAGCCGCATCGACGATGCGATCGCCAACAACACCCACATCACCGATCCGGGCAATCCCTTCCCGTTGGCGCTGTTCACGGCCGAGCGCGTGGACTTTTCGTTGCACCGCCTCGCCCACTACACCGCCACCGAATCGACCTACTTCCAGCGGTTTGTCTTCTTCACAAACTATCAGCGCTACGTTGACGAATTCATCGACTACGCCAAGAACGAAGTGGCCAACGGTGACGACTACGAATTGTTTGTCGAACCGGGCGACGTCATCACCCCCAACCCGCGCCTCACCAAGCAACCGCCCAGCGGCACGCCGTTGACGGGTCTGCCGCAAATGCCGGCCTACCACCTCACCCGCCCCGACGGTCGCGGCGTCACCTTGATCAACATCGGGGTCGGCCCCAGCAACGCCAAAACCATCACCGATCATGTCGCGGTCCTGCGCCCGCATGCCTGGTTGATGCTGGGTCACTGCGCCGGGTTGCGCCGTACCCAGCGCCTCGGCGATTACGTCCTGGCCCATGCCTATGTGCGCGAAGATCACGTCCTCGACCAAGATCTGCCCGAATGGGTGCCGGTCCCGCCCATTGCCGAAGTCCAAGTCGCCCTGCAACAAGCCGTCTCCAGCATCACCGGCCTCGAAGGCCAAGCCCTCAAGACGAGCATGCGCACCGGCACGGTGGCCACCACCGACAACCGCAACTGGGAACTGCGCTTCGACGAATTGTTCCGCCGCCTCAGCCAAGCGCGCGCCATCGCGGTCGATATGGAATCCGCCACCATCGCCGGCAACGGCTTTCGCTTCCGCGTGCCCTACGGAACCTTGTTGGTAGTCTCCGACAAACCGATCCACGGCGAGATCAAACTGCGCGGCATGGCCAACGTCGTCTACCGCGAACGCATCAGTCAGCACCTTCAAATAGGGCTCGAGGCCGTCCGCATCCTGCGCGACGGCGGCGTCTACCAACTGCACTCGCGCAAACTGCGCAGCTTCGACGAGCCCGCCTTCCGATGAGCCTGACGTCAGAACAACAAGCCGCCTTTGCCCGCGACGGTTTCGTCGTCCTCGAACGTTTCACCGATCCCAAGGCCTGCGATCGTCTCGCCGCGCGCGCGCGCGAAATCGTCGAGGCCTTCACC
>CALJDF010000273.1 GCA_938023835.1 uncultured Alphaproteobacteria bacterium | reverse complement strand
GGTGATGCCGTCGGTGGTGCGCGAGATCGGCGGCGCGCAGTTCTATACCTGGGTGGTCATGCTCTACATGACGGCATCGATTGTCGGCGCCGCGAGCGGTGCCCCGGTGCGGCTCATTCTAGGCACGCGGCGCGGCTACGTAGCGGCCGGCTTGGTGTTCCTCGCCGGCACCATCTTGGCGAGCCTTGCCACCAATATGGGCACATTGTTGGTCGCCCGCGTCGTGCAAGGGCTTGGCGCCGGGCTCATCGTGTCGCAAAACACCGCCCTGATTAGCGAACTTTTCCCGGGCAACCTACGAACCCGCATGATCGCCATGAACGGCATGGTATGGGCTACCGCGGCCGTTTTTGGCCCTACCGTCGGCGGCCTGTTCGATCAGCTCGGCATGTGGCGCGGTGCCTTTTGGTTCGCCATCCCGATCATCCTCGGCTTTACGCTGGTCGCTGCCCGTGTCATCCCGGAGGGCGGCCATGACGCCAACCGACGACGCTTTCCGGTCGGCCGGGTTGCGATATTGGGTGCGGGTGTCTTGGTTGTCGCGGTGTCTGGGATCGTCGACGCGGTGCCGCTCAGGATTCTAGCGTTGGTCGCGGGTCTGGCGATCATTTGGTTGAGCTTTCGCTCGGACCGCAAGGCAGCCAACAAGATCTTTCCATCGAAACCCTTCTCGTTCGGCGGCGCAATCGGCCCCGCGTATTGGGTGTTTGTTTTGATCGTCGTTGCGCCGGTCTGCGTCGGCACCTTCATGCCGCTGACCTACCGCGTGGTTTACGGGCTTTCGCCCCTGGCGTCAGGCTACCTGGGCGCGTCCCTGGCGTTGGCGTGGTCTGCATCGGGCGTTCTCACCGCTGGGGCAAACCTCAAGTGGCAACGCATTTTCATTGTGTTGGGACCGACCCTCGCTGGACTCGGCATTCTCGGGATCGGGATCAGCGTGGGCAATCTGGATTGGCAGGTCGTTACTGGGTTCCAACTATTGGCCGGGCTCGGCGTCGGCATGTCGATGTCGCACCTCATGAACTGGACGATGACGATGGCCGCACCGGGCGAAGAATCACTGACGGCCGGTTCGATTCACACGGTTCGCTCGCTGGGAATCGCGGTTGCGGCGGCGTCGGCCGGGCTCGTGGCCAATCTCAGTGGATTGGGCGACGGCATCAGCACCGAAACCGTCATCCGCGCGGTGAGCTGGGTGGAAAGTGTCGGCGCGATCGCCCCGCTGACGGGCGCCTTGATTGCGGCCGTTTTGGTCGGACACAGGCGGCGACGGATTGACGACCCACAACGCACCGCGATCGGTGCCTAGCAGCAGGCTAGTGGACGAACTCTGGCACCTTGCCGTCGTCACCGGCCGGATCATCACCGCCCTCGTCGTCATCTGAATCATCGGATCGCTTGGTCAGGCGTTTGGGTTCAGCACCCGGCGGTAACGCTTTGGGCTTGCCTTTGCCCTTGGGACCAAGGAATTCGAACGACAGTGACCCGTCGATGAGCACAATCTCAACGGTGCCGCCCTTTTCAAGTTTGCCGAACAGAAGCTCTTCCGCGAGCGGTTTTTTGAGGTGTTCTTGGATGTAACGCGCCAGGGGGCGTGCGCCCATCAAACGGTCATACCCTTTGCCCGCCAGCCATTTTCGGGCTTCGTCACTGAGCACAATGTCGACCTTGCGATCTGCCAACTGGGCTTCTAGCTGAGCCACAAATTTGTCGACCACGCGCTCCACGATCTCGAGATCGAGCCCCGAGAAATGGATCACTGAATCGAGCCGGTTGCGGAATTCCGGTGTGAACATCCGCTTGATCGCCTCGGTGTCCTCGTCCTCACGCAAACCACGGCCAAAGCCGATTGCCTGCTTGCTCATCTCGGCAGCGCCGGCGTTGGTCGTCATGATCAATACGATATTGCGGAAGTCGACAGCTTTGCCGTTGTGATCGGTAAGCTTCCCGTGATCCATGACCTGCAGCAGGATGCTGAAGAGGTCGGGGTGCGCCTTTTCGATTTCGTCGAGCAACAGCACGGCGTGCGGGTGTTGGTCGATCCCATCGGTCAGCAAACCACCCTGGTCGAACCCGACATAACCGGGCGGGGCACCGATCAACCGGGACACCGTGTGGCGTTCCATATATTCCGACATGTCGAAACGAATCAACTCGACACCCATGATGGCGGCCAGCTGGCGTGCAACTTCGGTTTTGCCGACGCCGGTCGGGCCGGAGAACAAGAACGAGCCAATTGGCTTTTCGGGCTCACGCAAGCCGGCACGCGCCAGCTTCATCGCCGAGGACAACGCGGCGATGGCTTTGTCCTGACCGTAGACAACGGCTTTGAGTTCGGTCTCCAGGTTCTTCAGGCTCTCGCGGTCGTCCTTGGAGACACGCTTGGGTGGGATGCGGGCGATCTTGGCAACGATGGCTTCGACGTCCTTTGCGCTCACCGTTTTGCGGCGTCGACTTGCCGGCAGCAACATTTGCGCCGCGCCGACCTCGTCGATGACATCGATCGCCTTGTCCGGCAGCTTGCGGTCGTTGATGTAACGATCCGCGAGTTCTACCGCAGTCTTGAGCGCATCGGCCGTGTAATGGATGCCGTGGAATTCTTCGTAGTACGGCTTCAGGCCTTTGAGAATCTTGATCGCATCTGCAACCGACGGCTCGTTGACGTCGATTTTTTGAAAGCGACGCAAGAGTGCCCGGTCTTTCTCGAAGTAGTTGCGGAATTCTTTGTACGTCGTGGACCCCATGCACCGGATCGCGCCGCTCGCCAGGGCGGGCTTGAGCAGGTTGGAAGCGTCCATCGCACCGCCAGAGGTCGCACCGGCGCCGATGACCGTATGGATTTCATCGATAAACAAGATCGCGCCGTCATAGTTTTCGAGTTCGGTGAGCACCGCTTTGACACGCTCCTCGAAGTCGCCGCGGTAGCGTGTCCCCGCCAACAATGTTCCCATATCGAGCGAGAAGATCGTAGCGTCTTCGAGAACCTCGGGCACTTCTTTGTTGACGATGCGCCGCGCCAATCCCTCGGCAATCGCGGTCTTACCGACACCAGGGTCACCGACAAAAAGCGGATTGTTCTTTGCCCGGCGGCACAAGATCTGGATCGTCCGCTCAACCTCAAGATCGCGACCGATCAGCGGGTCGATTTTGCCCGACTGCGCCTTCTCGTTGAGATTGACGCAATAGGCATCGAGCGCTTCGCTGCCCTTGTTGACAACTGATTCACCATCGGCGTCCTCATCCGCACCATCGAGGGTACGGTCTTCGGATTGGCCGGGCGCCTTCGCTATGCCGTGGGAGATGAAGCTGACGACGTCGAGGCGAGTCATGTCCTGCTGTTGCAAGAAATAGGCGGCGTGAGATTCCCGCTCCGAAAAGATCGCGACCAAGACATTGGCGCCAGTCACGTCCTCACGCCCGGACGACTGCACGTGAATCAAGGCCCGCTGAATGACCCGTTGGAAGCCAGCGGTCGGCTTGGCATCATCATCGTTTTCGTGAATCAGGTTTTTGAGCTCTTCGTCGAGATAGTGAAGCAGCGTCTCATTCAGCTCGTCGACCCGAACCGCACAAGCCTTCATGACAGCCGCCGCGTCGGGGTCTTCCATCAAGGCGAGCAGCAAGTGCTCAAGCGTGGCGTATTCGTGCCGACGCTCGTTAGCCAGTGCCAGAGCGCGATGAAGAGATTGTTCTAGGTTCGGCGAAAATCCGGGCACTAGTCTTTCTCCATGGTGCACTGAAGAGGGTGCTGATTCTGACGGGCAAAGTCTACAACTTGATTAACCTTGGTCTCGGCGACTTCGTAGGTAAAGACACCACAGATCCCCACACCTTTGCGGTGGATGTGCAGCATGATCTGGGTCGCCTGTTGGCGGTTCTTGTGAAAGAAACGTTCGAGAACGTAGACGACGAATTCCATAGGTGTGTAGTCATCGTTCAACATCAAGACCTTGTACATGGGTGGTTTCTTGGTCTTGGTGGTTGTTTTGGTGACGACGCCTGTATCGAGGTCACCGCCATCACGATCTGAATCTCGGTCGCTCATAAACACCTAATTGGGCACGGCGCGAATCCGCCAGTCCCCTAATATGCCATCGCAGCCCGCGAAAAAAAGACGGTTAACAATGCTGTCAGGTCAAAAAAAAAGCCCGGCCAAAAGGCCGGGCTTTTCGATTGAGGTGGCAGGACTATGCGGCGTTCTTCGTCCAGCGGTCCATCACGGCGCCGATCTGGTTGTTGATCGGGCCAAACATGCCGTTAGTCGCTTGAACGGAAAGCTCACCGATCTTGGTCGATTCGTCCAAGATCCGCGACCAACCCTTTTGGAAGTACTCAGCCTGAAGCTGCGCCGCTTCTTGCGGGTTTTTCGCGCCCAAAATGGCTTGGCTGGCCTGAATGCCTTCGTTCATCAGGTCCTGGGTGGCCTTGGTCGCGTAGCTCGAGAGCTTCTCGATGCCGTTCAACCAGGCGTCGTTGGACGCGACGGTCGCCTCAATACCAGCCTTGCTGACCGCGGAGGCATCGTCAAACTGGCGCGCGGCATTGCCGGCGGCATCACGCGACATGGAAACCGCCTGCTCAAAGCCTTTGGCTGCAGCTTCCGTGCCTTCTTTCATCAGCACGTCGACGCTCTCTTTGCCCGCTTTTAGGGCCGCATCAATGGTCTGGGTCGCAGTTTCCTGCGGCTTGAAGTTCTCACCGGTTGCTTTTTTGGTCGCCATAACGTCCTCTTAGAAATCACTTTGCAGATGCGATATTGCACTGCAATAAACCTAAAATAGGAAGATCTCTGCCGATGTCAAGCGGTTTTTGTGCGGCGCAGCATTAGCCGCCAAGGACCCTGATGCGGCCATCCTGAAAGCGAAATTGGAAGAGCGGGGCCCCGTGGCCCTCGGCCCGATCCACCGTCTCGGCCTCCATTGCTGAATAGACGCGACCAAAACCGGTGCGATTATCCGCCGGTACCGGGCGTTGCACGCGAACCGGAACGCCGGTCGGGTCGCGATCCAACAAGAACCGCCGAAATGCAAGGTTTTCCAAGTGTTCCGCCGGGCCGGTGAACGCCCGGGCGATGATCCGACCGCGGTCACAGTGCAAAACCAACCAATAGTAGGAATCCGAGCGTAGGAACACCGGATCATCCGCCAAATAGGGTTTCGCCGTCGCGACGGCCCTCTTGAACACCGCAAATGCCGTGGCATCCAGGGGTCGCTCACCGCTGCGACCGATCAGACCCTGTACCGCGGAGGACTACGCTGCATCCACCGTCAGGCTGCCGCGGAAAACCTTGCCCCGCTGGGTCGCGCCCTCGCCGTTTTGGAGGATGTCGTAGGTCCGAACCTGCTTTGTATACTCCGCGTTAAAGACTACGCGGTAGCGTTCGAGGGTAGACTGCGCGCAGGACCGTCTCATGTCCTCCCCACTGACGTATCCAAACCACGTGAGGCGCCCCCCGACCAGGCCATCGTTCGGGGCCACGCAGGCCGACACCAGGATGGCAAGGAAGATGGCCACTGGGGCGGCCCGCAGAGTAGCTAGATTCACCCTCAAGAGTGCCCCACAACTAGTTGAAATATATGAATAGACATCCCATCGGAACCTCTCTTATCATCCATCCCGGACCGGCCCTTGGGGACCACCGGGCGACGGACAAGCGATAAGCGAGAGCACGTGCGACTACGGGGAACATTAGTCAGGCTTGGGCGGTTTGTCGCGCTTGGCATCCTTGCTTCGGTACTGGGTGCTGGGTTGTGGGTCGCGCCGTCCGAAGCACGTTATGCCGCAATGGTCGTCGACGCCGACACGGGCGAGGTTTTGTTTTCGCGCAACGGACAGGCGATCCGCTACCCCGCATCCCTGACCAAGATGATGACGCTCTACCTCGCCTTCGATGCGCTTGATCAAGGCACCCTCACCCTTAATCAAAAACTTAAGGTGTCGAAACGCGCGGCCGGCCAAACACCGTCTCGGCTGGGACTACGCGCCGGGCGCACCATCGCCACACGCGACGCCATCCTGGCGATGGTGACCAAATCCGCAAACGACGCCGCGACGGTCGTCGCCGAGGCCATCGGCGGCACCGAGGTTCAGTTCGCGAAGATGATGACCGCCAAGGCACGGGAACTGGGCATGCGGCGGACGACGTTCAAGAACGCCACCGGCCTACCCAACCGCCACCAGCGCACGACCGCGGGCGATATGTCGCTGTTAGCAACCGCACTGTTGCGCGATCACGCTGACCAATACCACTATTTTTCGACCACGAAGTTCAAGTACGGCGGTCGTACTTACAGCAACCACAACCGCCTGCTGCGAACCTACGAAGGCGCCGACGGGATCAAGACGGGGTACATCCGTGCCTCCGGCTTCAACGTCGTGGCGTCGGTCAAACGCGGCGACAAACGGTTGATCGGTATTGTGTTCGGCGGCAAAAGTGCCAAATCGCGCGATAGCCATGCGAAGTCGCTGTTCGATCGCGCCTTCAGCATCATCGAAGCGCGCAACATTCCTCGACCCGCCATCAAGCCAAGACCGCCATCGATCGCCACACCGCAACTTGCGGCCGATGCCCCAGCTGAGGCGACGGCGCCGGAGCAAGGATCGACATCAGGCGAGATCCACAACGTGGTGCCTCGTGGGGCGCGTTTTGCAGAACCTGTCGTGCCGACAATCCCCGGTCGAACATGGTTGATCCAGGTGGGTGCTTTCGCCGACAAAGATGCCGCATTCCGGGGTATCCGGAAGGCATCGGAGGTCGCCGCACAATATCTTGAAGATGCCCGTGTGGCCGTCAGCGAGGCGCCCTCGCGCTCTGGCGCAGCACTCTATCGCGCACGAATCGTCGGTATTTCACGCGAAGACGCCTTTTCGGCGTGTCGCGTGCTGGAACGCCGCAGAATCGACTGCGTTGCATTGAACCCGACCGGCGGCTAACCACTCGATAGCCGCGACAGCGCGGCCCCCCTATACTTTCCCGCACCAAGTCTGAAGCGTAACGCCGACCCCGGAGGCTGCGATGAATGGACCCACGCCTTTTGAACGCATGAATCGCCATGGCGCAATCGTGGATGCGAACCATGACGAACTCGCCATGGAAAACTTCGCCCAAGCCATGCATTTCGAAGTGTTCGCGCATCTGATGCCGGGCAACAAGGACGTCTACGAAAGGCGAGTCCTCCCAGCATTCGAAAAGCGTGAAGGTCGCACACCGGATTCGCGACGCGAGGTGCGGGGCGAGATGCGTGAGGACCCCTACCATCAAACCTGGAGCGCGCTGCGTCGCACGACGCAAGAGATGATGTGGGTGGCGACCGACACCTGTCTTCACCGAACCTATGACGAACTCCACGAACGCGCGCGCCCGCAAAAGAAGACCCTCGGGTCGCTGTCCCTAGACGCAAACCTCGATTTGCCGCGCTATATCACGGCTGTGGATATCCACTGCATGCCCGGCGGCTATTGCAGCGAGGCAACAAGCGGCGATGTCTATGCCGGCGCGCTGTACGACCGTGGTGTGTATTCGATCACCCAAGGGTTTTTGGGACCCAAGGTCGATGGCTTCGGGCGCTCTGCGACCGCGTATATCAAGCGCACCTATCCGAACTTCCGAACCGGCAAAGTGCTGGATGTCGGCTGTGCGGTCGGTCATGGGTCCGTCGCCCTCGCGGAGACTTTGCCCGAGGCTGAGATTCACGCGATCGACGTGGGTGCCCCAATGCTTCGGTATGCACATGCGCGCGCCGAAAGCATGGGCGTTGCGGTCCATTTTGCCCAGCAGAGTGCCGAACACATGACGTACGACGACAATACCTTTGACTTCGTCGTCTCCGGCGCGACATTGCACGAATTATCGACTGCGGGCATTCGCAATATCATTCGCGAATGTCGTCGCGTGCTGAAACCGGGCGGCGTCATGATCCATATCGAACAACCGCAGTACGAAGGCATGGACCCCTACGATCAATTCATGCGCGACTGGGATACCTTCGGGAACAACGAACCGTTCTGGGGCACCCTCCATGATCTCGATCTTGAGGCGCTGGCCGTCGAGGCCGGTTTCCAGCGCGACAACGTTCAGCAATCAATGGAGTGGGGCGACGAAGAACGCGGGCAGGTTTATAACGTCGACAAGCCTGGCGAAAAACCTACCCCGCCATGGTTCTTTTACACGGCAACAAAGTAGCGCCACGATGGAACCCGTCGGAATTCGCAAAATTGGCCAACACGCCGCCATCGCGACCACCAACCACGACGAAGCGGCACGCGAAGATTTCGTCGCATCGATGTATTTCGCGGTTCAGGCCGACATTTTTCCCGGCAACAAATTGGCCTACGAAAAAGAGGTCCTGCCGCGGTTCGAGCGGGAGCATGGTCGCGCACCAAAGAATCGCCAGGAAATCCGCCGGGTCATGGCCGAGCAACCGCTGTACCAATGGTGGAGCAGCCTGCGGCGCACGACACAGGAAATAAAGCAGGCAACCGGTGAGGAACTCGTGCACCGGCAAACGAACCGCATTAATGAAACCGTGACCGCGCTGAACAAGGCTGGTCGAGGCTCGCTACGCCTCAACAAAAAGATTGACCTCCCGCGCTATGTTGCCGAGGTCGATTTTCACGGGCAGCCGGGCGGCTACTATGCCGAACGCTGCGCCGACGATTCGACGCCTGCGGCCATCTATGATCCCGGGGTCTTTGTCCTGACCAAGGGGTTCATGGGGCCTTATTGCGAAGCTGCCGGTGCATCGGCAATCAACTTCCTCCGTGAACGCTACCCGAACTTCGCGCCCAAACGCATTCTAGATATCGGCTGTTCGGTGGGGCACAGCACCTTGCCCTACGCGGATACGTTTCCCGACGCGCGGATCGATGCCATCGATCTGTCCGCACCGATGCTCCGCTATGGCCATGCGCGCGCAAGTTCAAAGGGATACGACATCCATTTCTCGCAACAAAATGGGGAAGCGACCGATTTTGCCGACCGTTCATTCGATCTGACTGTGTCGCACATCGTTCTGCATGAAACATCGCGCAGCGCGCTACGCAACATTTTTGCCGAGTGCCACCGCCTGCTCAAACCCGGCGGGCTCATGCTGCACGTTGAACAACGGCAGCACACCGACATGGAGGCGTTCGAACAGTTCTACTATGACTGGGATACGCTGAATAACCACGAGCCGTTCTGGGGCACACTGCACGACACCGACCTCGCGGCCGTTGCAACCGAAGCCGGTTTTGCCCCCGGCAACGTCGTACAGCAGATGGCGCCGAACGTCGTTGCGGCGGATCTTCTGCGGGACCACATCGACGAGGGTCAAGACTTCAAGCGGACCGCCGTGTGGTTCGCTATTGCGGCCCAGAAATAGCCCGCACTAGATCGGCGGCGGCTCGACACCCGATGCAGTTAGCTCACTGAACAGCTGCGTTTTGAGGCGATCGAGCCCGGCTTGATCGCGCGCTTCTATTCGCGCCACAAGAACGGCTTGAGTATTGGATGCCCGCAACAACCACCAGCCGTCGTCGGTCGTCACCCGCACGCCATCGATATCGACGACATCGGCATCGGTACCCCGCATGCGCGCGGCAACTTCGGCCGCGATATCGAACTTGCGCGACTCCGGACAATTGAAGCGGAGCTCCGGCGTGTTCAAATACTCCGGGAGGTCATCAAGCAAATCGCCGATCGATCGGCCGCTGCGGTGCACAAGCTGAAGGGTTCGAACAGCAGCGTAGAGACCGTCGTCAAAACCGTAGAATGTATCCGCAAAGAAGATATGGGCGCTCATCTCGCCCGCCAGCAAGGCGCCTGTTTCGGCCATCTTGGACTTCACGAGGGAGTGGCCGGCGGCCCACATGATTGGTTTGCCACCTAAGCGACGTACCTCGTCGAACAAGGCAACGCTACACTTCACATCACCAATGATTGTTGCCCCCGGATTCGCCGACAAGACGTCGCGGGCGAGAAGCGCGAGAAGTTGATCACCCCAGACGATACGCCCCGATGAGTCGATGACCCCAATTCGATCGCCGTCGCCGTCGAAGGCAAGTCCGATGTCGGCCTTTTCCTTCTTGGCCGTCGTGCGGAGCTGCTCGAGGTTTTCGGGGATGGTCGGGTCCGGGTGATGATTGGGGAAGTCGCCGTCGACCACATCGTTGATCAATACATGGCGGCCCGGCAGCCGGTCGGTCAGTCGCTGCAACACCGCACCGGCAGCACCATTGCCGGGATCCCATACCGCCGTGATGTCGGTCGGCAAATCAGCCTCGTGAACGAGTCGATCGACGTAGCGGTCCGCCACATCGACGTTGACGACATTGCCGGCGCCCCGGTCAAAGTCGCCGGCCGCCGCAAGTTGGCCGAGCGCTTGGATGTCGTCGCCGAAAAACCCCTTTCGGTCGAGCATGAACTTGAAGCCGTTGTGGTTTGGCGGGTTGTGCGAGCCCGTGACCATGATCCCGCCATCAGCGGCAAGCTCGTAAACGCTGTAATACAGCATCGGCGTCGGCCCGAGGCCGATCTGCTGAACCGTTATTCCCGTTGAGGCCAACCCTTGCGTCACATGATCGGCGAGATCCGGCGAACTATGCCGCCCGTCGTAACCCACATTGACGGTATGACCGCCGGCACGACGAACGATGGTGCCAAACGCCCGCCCAATTGCCATTGCATCCGCGGGTCCGAGGGTCTCCTCAAGAATCCCTCGAATGTCGTAGGCCCGTAGAATGGATGGATCGAAGGTGTGAGCGGTCATGTCGATGATGGGTTTGCCACGCGCCGGCCAATGCTGTGGTAGACGAGCCCAGCCCGCGCGACCTCGTCGGGCTCAAACAGGTTGCGGAAATCAATGACGGTGGCTCCTGTCATCGCGCCTTTGAGTCCGGATAGATGGAGGGTTCCTGGTTTGAAATGGTCCCACTCCGTGACGATCGCGGTCGCTTCGGCGCCGGTCGCCGCATCCAGTGCCCCAGAACACCAAGTCACGCCATCAAGTTGCGCGCGCGCCTGCTCGGCACCCTGCGGGTCGAAGATACGTACGGTGGCGCCCGCGGCGAGGAGGCCAAGGACCAAGTCGATTCCCGGACTGTCACGGACATCGTCGGTATTCGCTTTGAATGTGATCCCCAGGACCGCAATCGTTCGACCCTTGAGATCGCCGCCCAACGCACTGGCAACGCGGTCGGCGAGCGTTTTCTTCCTTGTGTCGTTGATGTCGATCGCCGCCTCGACCAGCTTTATGGGCGATTCTGCCTTCGCCGCGCTGTTGGCGAGTGCCGAGGTGTCCTTGGGAAAGCACGAACCCCCGTAACCCGGCCCAGCACTCAGCCCCCAGCGCCCAATCCTGGTATCAAGTCCCATGCCTTTGGCCACATCTTCGACATTCGCGCCGACGCACTCGCAAAGGTCTGCGATTTCGTTGATGAACGTGATCTTGACAGCGAGGAACGCATTGGCGCTGTATTTGATCAGTTCTGACGTTTCGATCTCCGTCGACACGAAACGGTCGGGCCGTCCCTCGATAAGGGGCTCATGAAGTTCTCTGAGCGTGGCCGCAGCCCGCTCTGTGTCGGTCCCGACGACGATACGATCGGGATGGGCGAAATCGGCAACCGCACTTCCCTCGCGCAGGAATTCCGGCACCGAGGCGACGTCGACTTCCTCCGGAGACGCCGCGCCTTCGAGTATTTTTGCCACAGCGCGGCCAGTGCCGACCGGAACGGTCGATTTCGTCGCGACCACCGTGTATCCCGACAATGACGGCGCCAGTTCGCGAACCGCAGAGAATACATAGGAAAGATCGGCGTCGCCGTTGTCGTCGGGCGGCGTGCCCACAGCGATGAAAACGACATCCGCGTTGGGAACAGCCTCAAGGGACGATTCGGCGAAGCGAAGGCGACCAGCATCCACACCCCGTGCGACGACCGCATCTAACCCAGGCTCGTAAATCGGTATCTCGCCGCGCTGCAGCCGCTTCAGCACCTCAGGGTTCTTATCGACGCAAGTTACCTCATGCCCAATATCGGCAAAGCACGCGCCTGAGACGAGGCCAACGTAGCCCGTGCCAATCACAACAATCTTCATCAGTTAGGCTCCGATTCCGAGGGAGCGAATATAGCTCGTCAAATCGTCGCGCATATCGTCTCTCTGCAGTGCAAAGGCGATATTCGCGCGCAAGTATCCGGTGCGCTTGCCACAATCGAAGCGCTCACCCTCAATACGAATGCCAGCAAATTCCTCTTCCGTCGCCAGCCATGAAAGCGCGTCGGTAAGTTGAATCTCTCCGCCGGCGCCGGTCTCTTGGCGGTCTAGATAGTCAAAAACCTTCGGCGTCATGATGTAACGCCCCACGACGGCGAGATTGGACGGCGCATCCTCCGGTTTAGGTTTTTCCACAAGTCCGCGAACGCTGACCACGGCGCCGTTGTCATCCGAAACGTCGAGCACGCCATAGTTCGAAATGTCGGCGCCTGTAATCGTCTCGGCCGCAACCATACCGCCCCGACCTGAATAGGCATCGACCATCTGCTTGAGGCAGGGGACCGCAGCAAGAAAGACGTCGTCGGGCAGCAGAACGGCGAACGGTTCGTCGCCAATGAAATGCCGCGCACACCAAACCGCGTGGCCAAGACCTAAGGGCTCTTGCTGGCGGGTATACGCGACCTTCCCCGGGGCCGGCAGCCACCTGGAAAGGCTTTCGGCGGCCTCTTCTTTGCCGCGAGAGCGCAGCAGCGCCTCAAGTTCGCTGGAATGATCGAAGTGATCCTCGATCGCGCTCTTGCCCTTGCCGGTAACGAAAATAAACTCTTCGATCCCCGCAGCACGCGCTTCTTCCACGGCGTAGTGGATTAAGGGCTTATCGACGATGGGCAGCATTTCCTTGGGCAAGGCCTTGGTGACCGGCAGGAAGCGCGTTCCTAATCCACCAACGGGGAAAACTGCCTTTCGGACCGATGCGGCCATTTCCTGGTGTCTCCTGGGGGTGACGAGCGCGTTCTTGTGCCACGCCCCTAGGCCGCAGGCAAGATCAGGCGCTGCCCAGCAGCAGGTCCTTCGCCTGATTGATCTTGGTGGCTAAAAAAGTCGACCCACCCTGATCAGGATGAACGCGTTTCATCAACCGGTGATGCGCGTCGCGAATCTCGGAATCGCTCGCACCTGGCTCCAACCCAAGGACGGCAAAGGCCTCGTCACGCGACATTGCACCCGATGGGCCAGACGGGGCTTCACCGCCCGCCTCTTGGAACGCGTCGCGCCATGCCGGACCCAACCGCCGGTCGAGATAGGTGTCCAGCAACTGCGCCGACTCATCGTCGTAACGACTACTCTCCTCGCGTAACTCGATGAGCTCGGTCTCCGTCAGCGCGTTAAGATCGCGACCGGCAAACCGTCCCCGCAGCACGTCGCCAGCAAGATCTCCCGTGTCGTGATCCAGTGTCATTCGCAAGAGCGACGTTCGGACCTCCGAACTTCGGCCAGAATAGGACGGATCGGGCGGATCGGGTCGTCGCGAGAAGGCCACACGCTGGCCCCGGCGGCGGAGGTACATCAGACCAAAGAAGATGAGTGGAAAGATGGCGCCCCATAGGCCTCGTGCCGCGAGAAAACCGACCACACCAATGCCAACCAAAACCCCGAGCCAGCGAAGGACGCGGATAATCTCAGCCGGGGCCGCATTCACAGACCAGCGGCCAGCCAGAAGGAGCAGGCCCAAACCGCCAAGACCAACGAAAAGCCATGTCATTCGATTATCTCAGTTGACTGGTTAGCCGACGCACGGTTCCGCCACTGCGGCGGCTGTAATCAGCAAGCGCACGACGCCCGCCTGCGGCAAAAACCGCGACCGCTTTGAGAAGGTCGCGCAGTTGCGTCGGACTGGTCGCATCGAACCGGCTGTGCGCGCCGCCCGTCAACCGCGCGATCTGGCGAAAGGCCATTTCAGCCATGGGCTCCGACCCCTCCTGGAAGAGAAACACCGGAATACCGAGCACGCCCAGCTTTCCGGCCACGTGGCAAAGATCGTCATCGCTTTCCTCGACGCAGTCACCGACAAAGACGAGAGCATTGACCCTGCCCTTCCGAGCCTCCACGAGCGTGTGGTCGAGGACTTTTTGGATTTGGGTATGCCCACCGAGGCAGGAAACACCCGTCATCCGACGGATCAGATCGTTGGAGTTCGAGATCCAAGGTGTCGCGGCGAACTCGTCGTACCCTCGGTAATACGCAAGTTGTATTTCTAGACCGCCGAGACTCGCTGTCTCGCGGAACATCTCCGCTTGTATATGACAGGCCCGATCCCAGGTCGGTTCGCGACTGGCTGTAGCGTCGAGCGCGAACAGAAGCCTACCGCGCTCGCCGGCGCGATTGGTCAGCGGGACCGCCGCAACTTTGTTCAGGAACGCCTGGACATCGTTGCGATCGGTCTTTGCCGGGGTATGTCGCGGTTTTTTTCCCATGGCGCCATCAAACTTGGCGCCAGTATATAGGGCGACAGAGGCCGCACCAGAAGGGCAAACAACCCGCCAATTGGCGGTTTATTGGACGATGATCTCGCCGTCCGGGAAAAACGCCTTGTAAGCAAACGCGAAATCGATCCCGTAAGGCTGGTCGGCGAGTTCACCTTGGGCCGTCCGCTGCTGTACGACGACGTTGCCGACGTCAACGCCGCGCGAAATTGCGGAAGAGTCGAGGGCAGAGTTTTGGCCTGGCTCCCAAGTTATGACAAACCCGTCGTCGGTCTCTACGCGCTTGCGTTCGCGCAGCAGATCAAGCGCCCAGGCTTCCTTTTGCCCGTCACCGCGCCGATCAATCGTGATGACGCGCGCAAGCGGTGCAACATCCACCTCCTTGAGAGACTGGAGCGCCTCACCGCTATAAAGGAAAGGCGTGGAAAGCGAATCGTACCCATTGTAGGGATTTGCCCCATAGCGACGGAGGCGCGTATTAGTCGGCACCAAGAGGCTAGCAGTGTCATTGGCGCGGGCCTGGAAGTTCGCCCAAGACTCCAATCGTGACGGCAATACGGTGAGACGTTTACCCAGCATTTCGCCGATGATGGCTTCACCCAAGAACTGCTGCCACCAGCTTTCGGTCTGGCGGTCGTACATAACGAGATCGGAGTTTCGCAGCTTCCCCGTCGTGCCGAAATCCAGCACCTTACCGTCTAGCCGACGATCGAAGACGACGGCGGCGTTGCATAAGGGGCAGAACGTCACGGAGATCGGCACGCCACCTAGTTCGTCATTGACGATCTCGTGCCACATCAGGATCGAAAGCGGGTAGGCCCGCATTTCACCGTTGATGACGATTCCCACAACCGGCTCGGTTGGCTCAATATCGAAGTCGCGAAATGTCTCGAGCTCCTCCAGGGCTATATGGCGCGGACTATCGATCGCCGGGATGCCGTCTTTCGGCGGACCGCCAGAGAGAATTTCGTCGAATTCGACCGAGGTCTTCTCAAAATCGGTCGTCGGCCACTCGTACTTCCAGACAGAAGGGTTCGCTCCTGCTGCTCCGGCGAGGATGGCCGAACTGAAAGCGGCGGCGGCAGCGGTCTTGAGCATGGTGGAGATCATCGACCAATCCTGTTTTCGTGGCGGTTTGCTTCCCATACATTGACCGCCCGTCCACGCGGCTCAAGTCAAAGGGAGTCAAGCTTTCGTGACAATACCTAGGCGAAGCACACCGTTACGAGCTAGGGTCAGGTTGGATGGCTGATTCCGTGGAAGTCGTGGTAGTTGGTGCCGGCGTCGTGGGCCTTGCGGTTGCGAAATGCCTGGCTGATGCCGGTCGCGAGGTTCTCGTGCTCGAAAAAGAGGACCGGATCGGCAGCGAGACCAGCGCGCGCAACAGCGAGGTTATCCATGCCGGGCTCTACTATCCGCCGGGCTCCAAGAAGGCTTCCTTTTGCGTCGAAGGGAAGGAAGCGCTTTACCGCTACTGCGCCGAGCGCGGTATCCCACACCGGCAGTGCGGGAAACTGATCGTCGCCGCGGAAACTAGCGAGATTGCAAATCTCGAAGAGATACGCGCCAACGGTGTCGCGAGCGGTGTCCATGATCTCACCATGATCGACGCCAATACGGCGACCGGACTTGAGCCCAAATTGCAATGCGTCGCCGCCCTCCTTTCGCCTTCAACCGGCATCGTCGACAGCCACCAATACATGCTCGCCTTAGAGGGTGATATTGGCGCACAGGGTGGTGTTGTGGCGTTGCAGACCGCATTCATCCGCGCGCAACCCTCGACCGCCGGGTTCTTCATTACTGCGCAAACGGCAAAGAAGGAGGAGGTATCGCTGACTTGCTCCGCGCTCATTAACGCGGGCGGACTCCATGCCCAGGCCATCGCGCAATCGATCACGAACATGCCGACCGCGATGATTCCGAGACGGTATCTTGCGAAAGGCATCTACTTCACGCTCTCGGGTGCCGCCCCGTTTGAGCGCCTGATTTACCCCTTACCGACCACTGCCAGCCTCGGACTACACTATTCCGTCGACATCGGGGGCCAGGCCCGGTTTGGCCCCGATGTCGAGTGGATTGATTCAATCGACTATGAGGTCGATGCGAACCGCGCCGACAGGTTTGAGGACAGCATTCGGCGCTATTACCCAGCACTCAAGCCAGGAAGCCTTCAACCTGGATACGCCGGCGTGCGCCCCAAGATCGTGCCTCCGGGCGCACCGGCAGGGGATTTCGTCATTCAGGGATCACGAACCCATGGCCTCAGTGGCCTCGTAAATTTGTTTGGCATCGAGTCGCCGGGGCTGACTTCTTCGCTGGCCATCGGTCGCGCTGTAGCAGCGCTCGTCTCCTGATGACGCGCGCGCTAGGCGCGATTGTTGTCGCCTATCCCCGAAACCGCTAGGTTACGGCGGCAACATTGTTGGGTTCTAGAAATGCTAAAAACGACTGTGGCTGCCGTGTGTTTGGTATTGACGACGTCCGGAGCGATGGCGGCAAATGTCGGCGGCACCAAGAGCTACGAAAGCCAACTGGCGGGCGCGACCGACACGGCGATCGACTTTACTCGCAACAATGAATGGTCCGGGGTCATTGGCGGTGGTTTTGGCCTGAACCCGGAGTTCATCGGGTCCGACGACTATGAGATTGGTGCGCTGCCGTTGTTCGACGTGGAGTGGCGCGGCGCCTATTTCGCCAGCACCCAGCGCGGCGTTGGACTCAATCTGATTCGCAATCCGGGGTTAAAATTCGGACCTCGGTTTACCTATGATCGCGGCAGGGAATCATCAGAGAGCACGTTCCTCGCCGGGCTGCCCGATGTCGATGCCGGCGTTGAAATTGGCGCCTTTCTCGAGACCTTGAATGGTCCGTGGCGATTCAAAGGCGACCTGCGAAAAGCTCTTGGCGGACATGAGGGACTTGTTGCCTCGTTCGACATCGCCCTTGGCGGTCGGCTGAGTGATCGAGCCAATTTGATCCTTGGTGGCACGACCCACTACGCAAGCAAGGATTACATGAAGTCCTATTTCGATTCGAGCGTCGCCGGCACGGGTCGCCCTGTGTTTCTGACCGACGGCGGCGGGTTTTCCGACATCGGGGGCTACGCCACCCTCGTCTACAATTTCAGCGATCGCGTCTTCATTTCCGGCGTGCTCCGGGGAAC
>CALJDF010000272.1 GCA_938023835.1 uncultured Alphaproteobacteria bacterium | reverse complement strand
CGGGTTGTCGGGGAAGTCCGTCGCGACGAACAAGGCAATCCCATTTTGCCTGAAAGCCAACAGCCGACGACAGACAACTAATGCTCCGCATCAGCCAAGTTACCGTCCACGTCGCGGATTGCGATGAAGCCTGTCACTGGTACACCGAAAAACTCGGTTTTGTTCGCCGGCAAGACGAAACCTATGTAGACGGAACACGGTGGCTCACGGTGTCATCGCCCGACCAACCCGAGCTCACGCTCGTTCTTGATCAGCGCCCGCAGTCGGCGGCCGACGCCGGCGTGTGCAAGTCTCCCGTTTTTGTGGTCGAGACCGACGACTGCGTTGCGTCCTATGAGGCGTTGAAAGCCCGCGGCGTCCACTTCAACGACGCGCCGATGGCCGAGCCGTGGGGTGTGACCGCGCGGTTCGTCGACTTATATGGCAATGAATTTCATATGTATCAGCCGCCGATTGGAGGGCCATAACATGCATCCGTTTGACTTTACTGCCGACGTCAAAGAACGCGTCAACCAGCGCCGCGGGCGGCTCCATGCGTATGAGTCGCTCGATCCGACGCGCACCGCATTGATTGTTGTTGACATGCAAAACGCTTTCGTCAAGGAAGGCGCCGGCCATGCCTACGTCGAGGAGGCCGCGAGCACGTGCCCAAACATCAATCTGCTGGCCGACACCTTGCGCGACGCGGGCGGTACCGTGGTCTGGATTCTCAACACGGTGACACCGGAGTCGTTAGAGAGTTGGTCCCACTTTCACCACGAACTATCGACCCCGGCTGGCTTCAAGCGGCGCAGCGAGTCGATGGCTGAAGGCGCACATGGACATGCGCTTTATGAAACGCTCAAGCCGAACGACACCGACCTCATGGTGCGCAAGTCGCGCTATAGCGCGTTCATTCAAGGGTCGTCGGATCTCGATCAGGTGTTGCGCAATCGCGGGGTCAACACCTTGCTGATTACCGGAACGGCGACAAACGTTTGCTGCGAGTCCACGGCGCGTGACGCGATGATGCTCAACTATCGTACGTTGATGGTGTCGGATGCCTGTTCCGCCAGCACCGACGAACAACACGCTGCCGCGCTGTATTCGTTCATCATCAATTTCGGCGATGTTCAAACGACCAGCGAAGTTGTTTCACTTGTTCAAGCCGCTAACGCACCGGCCGCGGCGGCCGAATAGCTCACAGTACGGCTTCTTCAAAAGGCGCGTCGGTCCGCATCTTGCCGCGGTCCAGCACCTGGTACACCTGACCGATTGTCCGATCGCTCTCCAGGCACCGAACGAGCTGGGCTGCGACATCGGCGCGCGATACGGCACCAAGGACTTTGTTGTCGAGTGTGACGAACCCCTCACCGGTGGCCGGGTCGTCTAGAAGCGCACCGGGTCGCAACACGGTGTAGTCCAATCCACTCGAGAAGAGGTCCGCCTCGGCGAGGTTCTTCGCCGCCAAACTCGGTCCGAGAAATTCCTGCGCCTTTTCCTCAAGCGTATCCCAGGTGTCGCCGCACCCAATGGCGGTCACGAACAAGAACCGAGAAACACCGGCCGACTTCGCCGCGTTGATGCAGTGTTTCGCGCCGATATGGTCGATCCGCGGCTCATCGCCGGGCTTTCCGCCGAGCGTGCAAATCAGGGCGTCGACCGGCGATGCGCCGGCAATCGCGTCGTTGACCGCGTTCTCATCGAACGCGTCGACGATGAGCGCCTTGGCGCCGGTGGCCTCGACGGCCGGTTTGTCATCGGCGTTACGAAAGAAACAGGTCACCTCGTAGCCCTTCTCCCGCAAGCGCTTCACGGTTTCGAACCCAACGCGGCGGCTCGCGCCGGCAACAAAGACATGGGCCATGTGTCCCTCCCTTCAAACCTCAAGCTCTTACGGTAGAGTAGTCTTCACCAATGCCATAGCGCACACCGATGTAACGGCCTGAAAGGGATCCAACTCGATGCAGCACCGTACCTATAGCTACAAAATCCAATACTTGGGCGACGCTGGGGAGCGCGGTCGGGAATGGTGCACGGTGACGGTTCACCGCAACGGCGATCGGACCATTCGCGCCCTTTGTGAGATGGATGACTCCCAGGTGCTGCGCGATGTGACGTCGACCGTCGACAAAGATTGGCGGCCCAAGGACGCCTTCGTTCGTGTCTCGGTCATGGACTCTTTTCTTGGCTCGACCTGGTTCCGGTTCGCCGACAACCGGGTCGAATGCGAGGGCTTCACCGTCAACGAAGGGCGCATCACCCAATCGGTGACGTTCGATTCACCACCAAACTCGTTCATCACCCATCCGGTGGCTTGTGACGTTTGGCATTTCGCAAATATCGATCGCGCCATCCCCGGCGTCGTTCAAGAGTTCACGTCAGCCAATTGTTCGCCACTGGCAAACGGCGCGTCGGGTCCGATGATCGGCACCTCGCGCCACCGTTTTCGCTACAACGGCACGGAAACCATCGAAAGCCCGGCCGGCACATACGAATGCGAGCACGTGACCTATCTAGATCGCGAGGGCAACGACCGTATGGACGCCTGGTGCACGTTGAACGATCGGCTCTTGGTCAAGATGCGATTTGATGTGTTGTCGACGACCTACTTGTTGCAGGAAACCGACGGCACTTCAGGTTAGATTACGATTGATTCTGCCGAAGCCACTGGCCCGCGATAATCGTTTTCGCGTCGACGATGACACTATTGTCGAGGGCGGTAAAAAACTCATCATACGACCAATCCAAAACACGAATGTCCTCATCGTCGTCCGTCCCGCCGCCATCGCTTACCCGGGGGCCGAGGTCGGCACAGAATAGAGTCATGTGTTCCGCCAAGGTGCCGGCCGCCGGATAGAACCGATGGATTTGGTGCAGGTCGCGCACCTCGTAGCCCGCCTCCTCGAGCGTTTCTCGTCGAAACGCTTGCTCCGTCGTCTCGCCAGGATCGACCCGGCCCGCGACAACCTCGATCAGCCAGCCGTCGTCACGGGCGGTTGCGGGCAACCGGAACTGCTCGATCAACACCACCCGACGTCTTTGACGGTCGACAAGGAGTCCCGCGGCAACCTCCCCGATTTCAAGCACAAGCCGTTTGATGGCCCGGCTCATGCCGCCGGCGAACGTCGCATGTCGAAGAGTCACCTCCTGAAGGTCGAAGTAGCCGTCATAGACCGTCTTCCGGTCGAGGATCTGCACCTTTCGAGACATCATTCCTCCTGTTATTGGTGTGGGATGCGGCTACTTATTTGAGTCCACTGCACCACTTGGAGCGCGCCATGAACCATCGCAGTTACCGCGGCAGGGTCGACTATATACACGATGAGATCGGCGAACGGGGCCGTGAATGGTTCAGCGTTACCGTCCAACCCGACGGGATGCGGACGCTGCGCTCCCACTGCGAGATGGACGACACTCGGATCTTGCGCGATGTGATCTACACCGTGGATGCGGCATGGCGACCGATCGACTCATATGTCCGCATCAGTGTGGAAGAATCGTTCATGGGCGCGGCTTGGTTTCGCTTCGGCGCAGAGGTCGTGGAGTGCGAAGGTTATACCGCGAACGAGGGACGTATCTCGCAGCGTGTGCCGGTCGACGAATGGCCCCGATCGTTCGGGCCGCATCCCGTGGTCTGCGACATCTGGCACCTCGGCGCATGGGACTGGGCCGACCCCGCCCCCGAGCAGGGCTGGCGATCGATCATGAGTTCACCGCTTCCCAACGGCGCGTCAGGACCGATGATCGGTCGTGGCGGCTTCCGCGCCCAGTATGTCGGGGAAGAAAAGGTCTCTGTGCCAGCAGGAACCTATCAAACCAAGCACTTCGTGTTTCCATTGCGCGAGTCAGGAAAACCGCCGGAACATGTTTGGTATCACGGGGACGACCTCCTCTTCGTCAAGATCCGCTGGGACCTTCTAAAAACGACCTACGTCCTCGCCGAATTTGAGGGCTAGTTCAATCGCCTGATTGTGCGGCTTCGCGGATCACGCGACGGGCGTCCGACGCCAATTTCGTTTCTCTATAGAGGATGTAGATACCCGCAGCGACGAGCAGAACCGAGCCATACCAGACGGCCGGACCTGGCACTTCCTGCCAAACGAAAAACCCAATAAGGGTCGCCCATAAGAGCGTGCTGTATTCGAACGGACCGACGACAGCGACGGGGGCAAGGCGGAACGCTTGGGCCAAAGAGAGATGCGCAAGCGTCGCGAATACGCCCATGACGGCGAAGAGCAACCAATCTTCAAGCGCAGGCGCCACCCATAGGAACGGCATCGCGGCAAAGCCAATCGCTGTTGCGACAAGCGAGTGATAAAAAACCATGCTGACGTTGCTCTCGGTCCGACTGAGCCACCGCGTTGCGATCATCATCAGCGCGTAGAGGAGTGCGGATAAGAGAACCAAGAGCGAAGCGGCCTGAAACGCCGAACTCCCCGGCTGCACGATAATCAAGACGCCGCTAAACCCGACGAGGATGGCTGCCCATCGCCGTGGGCCGACACGTTCCCCCAGCAGAGGAACCGACAACGCCGCCATGAACAATGACCCCGAGAATCCAATCGCCGTCGCATCCGCAAGAGGCAGGAACCGTAAAGCGGAAAAGAAACCGAACATCGCCCCCACGCCGAGGAGCGAGCGTAGGATTTGGCCCTTGAGGTTTTTCGTGCGCAACACGCCGACAATCCCTGTCCGGCGCACGAGGAAGGGCAACATAAGAATGATGGAGAATAGCCCGCGTAATGCGAGAACCTGGAACGTTGAAAAGTCGGCGACCAACCATTTCCCGACTGCGTCCATGGCGCTAAAGAGCGCCATCGCGATGACCGCGTAGCCGATGCCGGCTGCGGGACGGTTGATTGGTGTGGTGTTCATTGTACTTTTCCGCTGGTGGCGCACAATGTCGCCATTCCGGGTTCCGGTAAAGGCCCCTCTAAGCTAGTCAGCGTTTCATCACCCTGTTCTAATGATCCCGATTGGGGGATCACATGCGCACGAAAGCGATCATCGCTGCGGCTATTTGGTTTGCATGTCTTTCTGGTCCTGCGCTTGGGGCACAAGACCTCGCCCTGTTCGATCCTGACGAGGGGATCGGTGGCTATGTCGGACCGCTCGTGCCGATCGATCAACCGGTCGTGCTGGCCTGGCAACCTCGAACCGGGATCATCGGCACGGTTGAGACCCTTAGTCTTCTCCCGGACGACGAAGAAGAATCGATCGTCACGATATTCACCGGCGCCGTCATCGCCGAGCGCGGCGGTTTGAACCGACGTTTCGCGGTGAGTGAACTATCCGTCAACGGCCACCACATCACGGCAACCCAACCGCTTGTTGTTATCGAGGGGTGGTCCGACATCCACGGCGGCAACGTTCGTGACCTCATGGTATCCTTCCCGGGGTTCGTCGAAGTGGATATCGCGCCACCGGTACCCGGAACGCCGCAACACCAGCTTTGGGTAGACACCTTTGGCGCCGACCTCGCCTACACAAAAGGCGCCATCGCGACCAACCAGTCCGTCTTCGAAGAAGGTTCCTATCATCACCTTCTTGAAGCCCAGGCGCGGAGCGTCATCGGCAACCCCGAAGGCGAAATAATCGAGAACACCTTCATGACCCGCGCCAAGGGCCTCTCTCCAAACGGTGGCGCGTTGGTCGCCGAACTCACAGGCCGCATTGACGTCCGCTTCGGTGTCGACAGGTTGATCATGGAATCTCACGGCTTTGGATTGATCGATTTGCAAAGCGGCCTTTCAAGCGGCACGTCGCGCACCCTTATCACCGCCATTCGCGGCGGTCGCGAGGTGCAGCGCACCGTCATTGTCGACGTCCAGTACTTAAACTGACCAATCGAGACTTCGACCTCGGGCACGAAGTTTCGTGCGTGCTTGGTCTGTGATGTAATGCGGGCGGCGCGTGAAAAACGGGAGAACAAGAATGGGGTCGGATGCGTTGGTGTCGGGCGATTGCGAGACGAAATTCAATCGTGTTCGAGAGGTCCTCTCATCGCTCCTGAAGGACGGGCGCGAAGTCGGCTGTTCGGTCTGCGTTTACGTCGATGGACAAAAGGTCGCGGACCTCTGGGGCGGGCTGGCGGACCCTAAATCCGGGCGCATTTGGGATCGCGACACGATCGTGTCCACGTTTTCGGTATCCAAGGCGCTGGTTTCGACCATGGGACATATGCTCGTGGACCGCGGCTTCATCGATCTCGACGAGCCCGTTGCCAAGTTCTGGCCCGAATTCGGACAAAACGGCAAAGAGGGCATCCTCGTCCGGCATCTCCTTGACCATCGGTGCGCGATTTCCTATGTCGACACGCCGCTCGCAACGGGCGATTTGTACGAATGGGACCTGATGATCGAAGCGATCGAAAAAACAAGTCCCAATTGGGAACCCGGCGTAAAGCCGGTCTACCTCAACATGACCTACGGCTACCTGATGGGCGGTCTGGTTTATCGGATGACCGGTAAGCGAATCGGTCAGTTCAACAGAGAAGAACTCTGCGGCCCCCTCGGCCTGGACTACAATTTCGCGTTGACCGATGACGAGAAAGCGCGCTGCGCGACGGTCCTACAGAAAGGCAGTCCACGGGCGCTTTTCGAGGAAGTCGAGAACAATCCCGACACGCTATTTGCCCGCACCATGCAGGGCTTCGGCCCCGACGAAGATTTCAACTCCGACGGCTGGCGATCGAATGAAGTTGGCTCGGGCCAGGGCCACGGTAATGCCCGCGCTATTGCCGGCCTCTTCGAAATGATGCGCGCCGGCGGTACGTTCAACGGCGTGAAAATCATGAGCCCCACCACGCGAGACCGGGCCGTGACATACCAATGTGAAAGCGAGACCGAAGATCCGGTCCTCGGCAAACCCATTCGGTTCGCGTTGGGCTACGAACTCAACAACCCGACGTTTCCCATGGGGCCGAATCCCAACGCCTTTGGGCATTGGGGTGCCGGTGGCGCCTTTGGCTTCGCCGACATGGATAAGGGAGTGGCCTTCGGCTATACGCCCAATTTTATGCACGATGGGCTCGAACTTGGACCGCGCGGTACTGCCCTTGTCGAGGCAACATTCGACGCCCTGTAATCTGTCCACCGGGTGAACAAGCCCGGGCGTGACCGTGACATCGGGCTGCCGATGCCGATAAGTGCATTTTCGCGCCGCTGCGGCGCCTAGCACCCCTTGAGGCCTCTCGTCGCTGATCGATCCCCCGACCTTGCCGTTCGTATCACGTTATTGATGACCGCATCGCTTGCCGTCATGGCGGGTGCGATCGTGTCACCGTCGTTGCCGGCTCTGGAGCAACACTTCTCGGACATTCCGCGCATCGACTATTTGTCGCGGTTCATTATTACAGTGCCATCTCTGTTCATGGCCGTGCTGGCCCCGTTTGCCGGCTATGTCATCGATAGGTTCGGTCGGCGCAAGCTTCTCCTCGGCGGGGTTGTGCTTTATGCCGCCGCCGGCGTTGGGGGCGCGATATTCGACTCCATCATCGCAATCCTTATTTCGCGTGCCTTTCTCGGAATCTCGACCGCCGCGATCATGACCACGGTGGGCACGCTCATCGGCGATTATTTCAGTGGTGCCGCACGAAACCGATTCATGGGCTACCGGAACGCGTCGAACAATTTTGGTGGCGTGATCTACCTCGTCCTCGGCGGGTTCATCGCAACGCTCGATTGGCGCGCGCCCTTCTTTATCTATCTTGTCGCGTTAGCGGTTCTTCCGATGATTATCAAATTCATCGTCGAGCCCGACGCCGGCGACGCCCATAGCG
>CALJDF010000271.1 GCA_938023835.1 uncultured Alphaproteobacteria bacterium | reverse complement strand
GTTAAGCGTGACGCGAGTGTCTTCATCGGACGGGCTGCCGTCAGCATTGAAGCCAAGGGTGGCGACACTGCCGGTGTAGACGATGCGCGGCACCCCGGCATCGAGCGCCGCGCGGATCAGGTCTTGCGTGCCGGTGACGTTGGTGTCGTATAGGTCTTGCGGGCGGCGCGCCCAGAGCCGGTAATCTGCCGCGACATGATAGAGCGCGGCGCACCCTTTGAGGTGGGGCGCGAAGGTGGCGACGTCTCGCAAATCGCCGGTGATCGGGTCGACCGCGAGACCCTGCAGATTGAGTCCGGCGCGCCCGGGACGTACCAGAACCCGGACCCCTTCGCCACGCGCGCAGAGTGCGCGTGCAACAGCCGCACCGACAAACCCCGTGGCGCCGGTGACGAAAACGGTCATCGAAGGAAGAGCGGCGCCACGATCAGGCGCGTGCGGGCGCCTCGATCGTTTCGTTGTAGCCCAGCGCCGTCAGCGCGGTTGCAACGATGTGCGGCGCGTTGAGGCCCGCCTGGTCGTACTGGGCGTCGGGCTTGTCGTGATCGATGAAGAAATCCGGCAAGCACATGGGGCGGAACTTGGCGCCGGCCTCGAGCAGCCCCTCGCGGGCGAGGAAATGCATCATCAGCGTTGCGAAGCCGCCCATCGCGCCCTCTTCGAGGGTGATCATGACTTCGTGCTCGGCCGCGACACGGCGCGTGACGTCCTCGTCGAAGGGTTTGGCGAAACGGGCATCGACAACCGTGGTCGACAGGCCGCGCGCGGTGAGCGTGTCAGCCGCCTTGAGCGCCTCAGCAAGCCGCGTGCCGTAGGACATGATGGCCACCTTGGTGCCTTCGCGCACGATCCGGGCTTTGCCGATCGGCAGCGGTGTGCCTTTCTCGGGCATTTCGATGCCGAGCGATTCGCCGCGCGGGTAGCGGATCGCCGACGGGCCATCGTCGATTTGTGCGGCGGTCGCCACCATATGCATCAATTCGGCCTCGTCGCTGGGCGCCATCAAGACGAAGCCGGGCAGGCTGGCGAGGAATCCGATGTCGTAGGAACCTTGGTGCGTGACACCGTCGGCGCCGACCATGCCCGCGCGGTCCATCGCGAAGCGTACCGGCAGGCGTTGGATCGCGACATCGTGCACGATTTGGTCGTAGGCGCGTTGCAGGAAGGTGGAATAGATCGTAGCGAACGGCTTGAGCCCATCGGCCGCCATCCCCGCGCAAAAGGTGACGCCGTGTTGTTCGGCGATGCCGACATCAAAGGTGCGCTCGGGGAAGCGCTCGGCGAACTTGTCGAGTCCGGTGCCGGTCGGCATCGCCGCGGTGACGGCAACGATGCGGTCGTCCTGTTCGGCTTCGGCGATCAGTGCCTTGGCATAGACGTTGGTGTAGCTGGTCGGGCCGCCCGCCGACTTGACCTGCTTACCGGTAACGACATCGAACTTGGACACGCCGTGGTATTTGTCGGCGGCGTTCTCGGCAGGATCGTAGCCCTTGCCCTTTTGGGTCACGACATGCACGAGGATCGGTCCCTCGCCGCGCGATTTTTTTGCGTTACGTAGGACCGGCAGCAGATGGTCGAGGTTGTGACCGTCGATCGGGCCGACGTAATAGAAGCCGAGTTCTTCGAACAACGTGCCGCCGGTGAGCATGCCGCGGGCGTATTCCTCGGCCCGCTTTGCCGCCTTCTCGAACGACCGCGGGAACTTCTTGGCAAGAACACGGCCGAGGTGGCGCATCGAACGATAGGGTTTGGCAGAGATCAGACGCGCGAGATAGGCGCTCATCGCACCGACCGGCGGCGCGATCGACATGTCGTTGTCGTTGAGGATGACGATCATGCGGCTCTTGGCCGCGCCGGCGTTGTTCATGGCCTCGTAGGCCATCCCGGCACTCATCGCGCCGTCGCCGATGACCGCGACGACATCGTTGTCGGCGCCACGCAGATCGCGCGCGACGGCAAAGCCGAGCCCGGCAGAAATAGAGGTCGAGCTATGGGCCGCCCCAAAAGGGTCGTAGTCGCTTTCGCGGCGGCTGGTGAACCCCGACAGCCCACCGCCCTGGCGTAACGTGCGAATGCGGTCGCGGCGGCCGGTGAGGATTTTGTGCGGGTAAGCCTGATGGCCGACATCCCACAGAATCTTGTCGTCAGGCGTATCGAAAATGTAGTGCAGGGCGACGGTGAGCTCGACCACACCAAGCCCGGCCCCAAGATGCCCGCCGGTGTTCGATACCGCGTCGATCATCTCCTGGCGTACTTCGTCAGCCAGCTGCCGCAATTGCTCTTCGGGCAGTTGCCGCAAATCGGCGGGGAGCGCGATCGTGTCGAGAAGCGGTGTCTTGCTGGTACTACTCACGCGTATTCCTTCATTCCCACGGCAGGGCTCTAGGCGGCGCTGCTGTGGGCGTTGTCCTCGGTTGCCTTGGTGGCTGCATCACGGACCAGTTCATCAAATACGTAGACTGCCGGGCGCTGTCCGTCGAGCGCGATTTCGGGCGCCATCGGCCCCTCGGTCCGTGGGCCGCGCAACGCGGCGGCAGCGATCCGCAACGGATTCTTCACCGCATCGGCCACCGCGGTCGGTTCATAGCCGCAATGGGCCATGCAATTGTCGCATTTCTGATAATTTCCGGTGCAGTAGGCCTCCCACTCGGTT
>CALJDF010000270.1 GCA_938023835.1 uncultured Alphaproteobacteria bacterium | reverse complement strand
GCAGGTCGACGAACACCACGTTGTCGTCGCCGACCAACGACACCGCGTCTTGAACTGAAATCGTATCGATCACCGCGTTGGCGGCCGCGATCATCGCTTTGAACCCTTGTGCAGCCATCATGGCCCTCCGTGTGTTGGGTGATGGATCCCGTCCGCACTCATAGCGCATCGACGGGCAGTTTGAGATAGGAAACGCCGTTCGCCTCGGGCGGCGGCATATGGCCGGCGCGCATGTTGACCTGCACCCCCGGCAGAATCAGCACCGGCATGTCCAGCTTGGCATCACGCTCGGTCCGCATCGTCACAAAATCGGCCTCGGCAATGCCGTCGCGGACATGAAGATTGTCGGCCTTCTCGGCGGCCACCGTGGTTTCCCACATCACCTCGCGCCCGTTCGGCATGTAGTCGTGACACATGAACAGCCGCGTTTCGGGCGGCAAGGCCAACACCTTTTGGATCGACGCATACAGCGTCTTGGCGTTGCCTCCGGGAAAGTCGCAGCGCGCGGTGCCGAAATCGGGCATGAACAACGTGTCGCCGACAAACGCCGCGTCGCCGAACACATAGGTCACGCAAGCCGGCGTATGGCCCGGCGTATGCATCACGCGGCCCTCCATCGCGCCGATCGCGACCGTCTCGCCGCCGCCGAACAAATGATCGAACTGGCTGCCGTCGGTGGCGAAGTCGGCGCTTGCGTTGAACACCCCGGCAAAGGTCTCTTGCACGGTGGTGATGGCGGCGCCGACGCCGGTCTGCCCGCCCAGAATGGTTTTCAAATAGGGCGCGGCGGTCAGGTGATCGGCGTGCACGTGGGTTTCCAAAATCCAATCCACGGTCAAACCCTCGGCGCGGACATAGGCGACGATCTCGTCGGCCGATGCCGTGCTGGTGCGGCCCGACTTGGGGTCGAAGTCGCGCACCGAATCGATAATGGCGCAGTGGTTGCCGTCCGGCTCACGCACGACGTGGCTGATCGTAAAGGTGGCCGGATCGAAAAACGAACGAACACTGGGTTTCATGCGGCGTCTCCTCGTTGGATCAATGCGGCGCGCCCCGCCTCGCATTTATATATGAATATGCTAATATATACGCAATGGCTAAATTAGAAAAACTTAATATAGGGAAAATGGCGACATCGGCGGCCGAGGCCAGCGCCTTGATGCGCGCGCTGGGCCACGAAAAACGCCTGCTGATCCTGTGCCACCTGGCGCAAGGCGAATTATCGGTCGGCGCCTTGGCCGACCGCCTTGATCTCGCCCAATCGCCGCTCTCGCAGCACCTCGGCCGGCTGCGCCACGACGGCCTGGTCGAGACCCGGCGCGAGGCGCAGACGATCTACTACCGCCTCGGCAGCCCCGAAGCCGCCAAGGTCATCAAGCTGTTGTACAAAACCTACTGCGGCTAACGAACGCCGCGCCTAGGGCTTGAGAATGATCGAGCCCGTGGTCTTGCGCGCCTGCAAATCAGTATGCGCCTGGGCGCCGTCCTTCAACGCATAGGTGTGATTGACCGCGATCTTGATCGCGCCCTGTTGCACCAGGTCGAAAAACGCCGCCGCCGATTCGGCCAACTCGTCCAGCCGTCCCAACAATGTGGCGATCGAGCCCTTGGTATAGAGCACCGAGGGCGGCAAATCGTCGATCGTCATGGTCGTCGGGCCGGAGGCCTGGCCGATCGTCGTCAGCGTGCCGTAGGCCGCCAAGCATTGCGCCGATTTGGTCGGGTTGTCGCCGCCGATGCCGTCGACCACCAACGCCACGCCTTCGCCGCCGGTGATGTCTTTCACGCGCGCAACGAAATCTTCCTTGGTGTAGTCGATGGTTTCGACCGCGCCGTTGTCGCGCGCCAGCTTGGCCTTGGCGTCCGAAGACACCGTGCCGATCAGTTTCGCCCCGATGTGTTGGGCCCATTGGCAGGCAAACAGCCCGACCCCGCCGGCCGCGGCGTGGAACAGCACCCAGTCGCCGGCGCCCACCTGCCGCACCCGGGTATACAAGTGATGCACCGTGATGCCTTTGGTGATCGCGGCGGCCGCTTGGTCGTCCGAAATGCCGTCCGGCACCGGCACCACCATCGCGGCGTTGATCAGCCGTTCGTCGCAATAGGCGCCCGGCCCCAGCGGGTAGCACACCCGGTCACCTGTTTTGACCGTGGTCACGCCATCGCCGACTGCGGTCACTTCGCCAGCACCCTCGACCCCGAGGATGCGCGGAAAGCCCGAACCCGGATAGGTCCCGGCGCGATGATAGGTGTCGATGTAATTGACCCCGATCGCGCCATGACGAAGACGAATTTCGCCCGGCCCCGGATCGCCGACTTCGACATCGACATACTCCAAGACGTCCGGCCCACCGGCGCGGGCCGCTTGCAATGCTTTGACCATGCCTAGGCCAGGTGCTGTTTGAAGAAATCGAGCGTGCGCGATTCCGCGAGCTCGGCCGCTTCCTTGCGATAGGCGTCACCGCCCTTGCGCGCAAACGCATGGTCCTGACCGTCGTAGTCGTAAATCGTGACCTTGTCGTTGCCGGCCAGCCCGTCATGCACTTTCTTTTGCGCATCCTTGGGCACGAACTGATCCTCGACCGCGACGTGCAGCATCAACGGGCTTTTCATGTTGCCCGGCTCGCCCAGCATGGTGTCGATGCCGACGCCGTAATAGCCGACATTGGCGTTCGCGTCGGTGCGTACCGAACACATATAGGCAAGGAACCCGCCGAGGCAGAACCCGACGGTGCCGATCTTGTCGCTGGCGCCATAGTTGCCGCGTAGCGCGTTGATGCTGTCTTGAATATCGGCGATGCCCTTTTCGACATCGAAGCGCCCGTACAGATCGAACGCCTTGGCGAAATCCTCTTCGCCCTCGCCGTTGATTTGCACGCCCGGCTCCAACCGCCAGAACAGATCCGGCGCCAGCGCGACATAGCCGCGCGCCGCCAAGTCGTCGGCGATGTTGCGCATCCAGGTATTCACCCCGAACACTTCTTGGATGCAAATAACCCCGGGCCCCGAGCCGCCTTCGGGCGTCGCGAGATAGCCCATGAAGTCGCCGTCTTGGCCCTTGATCTGGATTTCCTGGCCCATGACCGTCCTCCCCAATGTTTAGGTGCGTGTTTTTTTCGACCCGGACTCTATCCAAGCCCCAAGGCGGAGTCACGACGGCCGCGAAACCGCAGACCCTACAACGCGATCGCACCTTCCAGCCGCAGCAACGCGACCTTGGTCGGGATGCCGTCGCCGCCCGAAAACCCGCCCATCTTGCCTCCCGCCGCCAACACGCGGTGGCACGGAATGATCACCGGGATCGGGTTCGCGTCGCACGCACTCCCCACCGCCCGCGCCGCACTGTTCAGATCGCGCGCGAGATCGGCATAGGCCCGCGTCCCGCCATAGGGGATCGCGCGCATCAGGTCCCACACCTTCTTTTGGAAATCCGTCCCCTGCGGGTTCAATGGCAAATCAAAATCAGAAAGCGATCCATCGAAATACGCCGCCAACTGCGCCACCGCCTCATCCAAAAGCGCAGTCCGCGTTTGCGTCATCCCCCGCCCAAAGTCCAGCGCCACAATCGCCCCGTCATCCTCACTCACCGTGAGGTCGCCCACCGGCGAGGGATACGAGAGCTGCGGCGCGGGGGTCATGCGGGAACGGCCTTGCCCAACGCGCTCGCATCCGTGACCGGCAGCGAACACGTTTCGCCAATGCAGACATAGGCCGTCGCCACCCCGTCCTTTTGCGCCTTGCCCGCCGCCGGATGATGGGCCGGCAGGGCGGCATCGGCGGCGATCACGCTCAGCACCAGATTGGGCGTGGCCAGCGCGTAGGCCTCGGCGATCAAGGCGTTGGTCGCGGCGTCC
>CALJDF010000269.1 GCA_938023835.1 uncultured Alphaproteobacteria bacterium | reverse complement strand
AGGGTGGCGACCGAATCGGCGTCGCTGACATCCGTGGGCACCCCGATCACCTCTGCGTCGCCGGTGGCGGCCACCGCGATCGTGGTTTCGGCGGCGGCGAGCGCGTCGGCATCGCGATCGGCGAGGACGACACTGAGGCCTGCGGCGGCAAACCGGAGGGCGGCGACCTTCCCGACGCCGTTGGCGGCCCCGGTGACGACGGCGACGACGCCTCTTTTGATGGCTTCTTGGTACACACTGAGTACTTTGTCTGAAGGCGAGGTCCGATCCGAGCGGCCGGACACCAATGATTTGGCGCGCCCGGCCTTTCGAAAAGGGCCCCCAAAGGGCCGTCTGCAGCCCGGCAAGGGGCTCGGAATCGGGTCAGTATGGCTGTAGCCGGGTGCAGATCGCACCTTTTCCTCGTATAAAGGGTGCTGGAGACGATTTGTTCTTTCTAAAGGGCCGTTTGCCCCCGAGTCCGGCATTGACAGGGGGGCGGCGAAGACTATATTTCGGCGGCTTCGGAGCACCCTAAAACACTCGGAATTCCGCCACGTTAGGCACCCGGAAAGAAGGCCGGTCGACCCATGTATGCAGTGATGAAGACAGGCGGTAAGCAGTACCGCGTTGAACCCAACGACAAGCTGCGTGTGGATAAGTTGGCGGGCGAGCCCGGCGCGACGGTCAACATCAAAGAGGTGTTGATGGTCGGCGAAGGCGACAAGACGCAAGTCGGCGCCCCGATGCTGGATGGCGCGTCCGTCAAGCTTGAGGTGCTCGAGCAAACCCGTAACGACAAGATTGTGGTCTTCAAGAAAAAGCGTCGGCAAAACTATCGGCGCAAGGCGGGCCACAAGCAGGAAATGACCGTTGTACGTGTTGCCGAGATCGCAGATGCGGACGGCAACAAAGCCACAGCGGAACTGGCAAAGAAGCCGGCCAAAGCGAAATCAAAGAAGGCCGACGCAGACGCTGACGCGCCGGCCGCGGACAAGGAATAGAGAGATGGCCCATAAGAAAGCCGGCGGCAGTTCCAGAAACGGTCGCGATACAGCCGGGCGGCGCCTGGGTATCAAGAAGTTTGGTGGCGAGGTCGTTATTCCGGGCAACATCATCGTGCGCCAACGCGGCACGAAGTGGCATCCGGGTAGCAACGTCGGTATCGGCAAAGACCACACGATCTTTGCGTTGATCCCCGGCACCGTGTCCTTCGCCGAGAAGGCCCGGGGTCGCGTTTACGTATCGGTGGACCCGGCCACTTAAGTTTTCCGTTCGCCGGACCCAGGGGGAATGGCGAGCCATTCCCCTTTTTTATTGGGTGCGCGTGAGCTGAGGCATGAAGTTCCTCGATCAAGCCAAGATTTATGTGAAGTCCGGCAACGGCGGTCCGGGCTGCGTTAGCTTTCGCCGTGAGGCCAACGTCCCGATGGGTGGTCCCAACGGCGGCAACGGTGGGCGCGGCGGCGATGTCATCGTCGAGGCGGTCGACGGGCTGAACACGCTGATCGACTTTCGCTATCAGCAGCACTTCAAAGCCAAATCAGGTACGAACGGGATGGGGTCGGATCGAACCGGGGCGGCCGGCGCGGATTTGATCATCAAGGTGCCGGCGGGCACCCAGATCTTGGCGGACGACCAAGAGACGGTGATCGCGGACCTTGCCGACGTCGGCGCCACGACGGTGTTGGCGAAAGGCGGGATCGGCGGCAAGGGCAATGCCTATTTCAAATCGTCGACGAACCGTGCGCCACGCTTTGCCCAACCCGGCATGCCCGGTGAAGAATTCTGGTTCTGGTTGCGGCTGAAGCTGATCGCGGATGCCGGGCTGGTGGGTCTACCCAACGCCGGCAAATCGACATTCCTTGCCCGCGTGACCCGCGCCAAACCGAAGATCGCCGGCTATCCGTTTACGACGCTGCATCCCCAGTTGGGCGTGGTCTATACCGCGGCCAATGAATTTGTGCTGGCCGATATTCCGGGATTGATCGAAGGTGCGCATGACGGTGCCGGGCTCGGGGATCGGTTCTTGGGTCATATCGAACGATGCGGCGTGATGCTGCATTTGATCGATGGCAACGGTGAGGATCCGGTGGCGGCCTACCACACCGTCCGCCACGAGCTGGAGGCCTATGGCTATGGGCTCGAGACCAAGCAGGAAATTGTCGCGCTGAACAAATCAGATTTGTTGGATGACGAGACCATCGCGTGGCATCGCGCGGCGTTGTCCGAGGCCGCCGGCGCCGACGTTACGGTGATCTCGGGCGGCACCGGCGCCGGTATCGACGCGTTGCTGAAGCAAATGCTTGAGATGATTACCGCCTGGCGCGCCGGCGATGAAGAAGCAATGGAAGTGGCCGCGCCATGACTAGGCTGGCGGATGCCAAACGCGTTGTCATCAAGATCGGGTCGATCTTGTTGGTCGATCCCGACAGTGGGCGGGTGCACGCGCGGTGGCTGGATAGCCTCGCCGAAGACGTTGCGCGGCTGCGCGCCCGTGGCCAAGAGGTCATCATCGTCTCGTCGGGCGCGATTGCGTTGGGGCGGCGGCATCTCGGGTTGCGCAGCGGCAAACTGAAACTGGAAGAGAGCCAAGCCGCGGCGGCCACCGGACAAATCCATTTGGCCAAGGCCTACCAGGACGCGTTGTCGGCGCACGACATCTCGGTCGCCCAAGTCCTCTTGACGCTCGACGACACCGAGCTGCGGCGCAAATACCTCAATGCGCGCAGTACTATCAACACGCTGCTGCGTTTGGGCGCGGTGCCGGTGATCAACGAGAACGACACGGTGGCGACGGCGGAAATCCGCTTCGGCGACAACGACCGCTTGTCGGCGCGGGTGGCGGAAATGACCTCAGCCGATTGTTTGATCTTGTTGTCGGACGTGGACGGGCTCTATTCCGCCGATCCCGCCTCCAATCCCGATGCCGAACTGATCCCTACCGTGGATCGCATCACCGACGAGGTTGAGGCGATGGCTGGTCAACCGACAACGGGCGACGGCACCGGCGGGATGATTACCAAACTGATGGCCGCGCGTGTGGCGACCTCGGCGGGGTGTACGATGGTCATCGCGCCCGGCACCATCGACCGTCCCGTCCGCGCACTGGAAGACGGGCGCGCCTGCACGTGGTTTGCGGCGCAAGGCAATCCGCGGACGGCGCGCAAACAGTGGATTGCCGGTACGTTGCAACCCGCCGGGTCCATCTCCGTGGACGACGGCGCGGTCAAGG
>CALJDF010000268.1 GCA_938023835.1 uncultured Alphaproteobacteria bacterium | reverse complement strand
ACCGAGGTGCTCGAATACGGCACCACGATGAAGGCGCCGGCGTTTCTTGCCATCAACCCGATGGGCAAGGTGCCAACCATTCGGCACGGCGACACGGTGGTGACGGAATGCGCCGCGATCTGCGCTTACTTGGCCGACGCTTTTCCCCAAGCTGGGCTTGCGCCGCCCCTGTCGGAACGCGGCGCGTATTACCGCTGGCTGTTCTTTGCCGCCGGGCCGTTGGAGGCCGCGGTGATCAACAAAGCATTTGGGTTCGAGGTCCCGGTCGAGCGCGAACGCGCAGTCGGATACGGCAATTTCGATCTCGTGATTAATTCGTTGGAGCACGCGCTGGGCGCGAGCGACTTTGTCGCCGGCAACGACTTTACGGCCGCCGATGTTTATGTCGGCTTTCAGGTCGGCTTGGGCCTTCAATTCGAAACGATCGAGAGCCGACCAGCTTTTGTCGCCTATTGGGACCGCATCAAAGACCGCCCCGCCGCGCAACAGGCCGCCGAACGCGACAATGCCTTGATGCCGAAGGACGACTAAGGCGGGCTTAGTAGTCGCGCAGCAAGGTGCCCCGGTTCTCGAGGCGATCGTCGAAGCCGGAATCGCGCAGGGCGTACCAGACCAGCACCGCGTTGAGGTGCAGGACTGGTTTGCCGGTCCAGAACTCGGCCTCTTCGATCCTGTCCATCAGGGCGATTTCGCTGCCGGTGGCGAGGATGACGTCGGCGTCGCTGAGGGCGAGTTCGGCGAGGCCGTCACGCAAGGTTTGTTCGCTGAGGGCGTCGATGTCTTGGATGGAGGTGCAGCCCAAGCCTTTGGCGGCGGCGACCTCATACCCGCACGCCTCCCACAAGCCGCCCGAGACAATGCCGCTATCGGGGAGCCGTGGGGTGAGGACCGCAACCTTGCGCGCCTTCAACACCTCGAGCGCGCGCAAGAAGGCACGTGCCGAGGAGGCGACCCTTAGACCCGAAATCTCTTCGTATTTGCGATCAAAGGCTTCGAGTTCCTCGCGGGGGAACGAAAAGCCGCCCTCGCCCATCAAGAGATAGTCGGGTTCGCAGGTCATCACGGCACGGATGGCGTCGGGTTCGGCATCGCGGATGGCGCGGGCCATCTTTTTCATGGCCTCGTCGCTACCCCACACCGCCGGACCTTTACGCACGGCGCGAGCGGTGTTGATCGAAATGCCCGGCGGGACAATGCGGTGCATCTCGGTTTCGCACACGGTATTCTTCGAGGGAATGATCAACCCCCATTTTGCCCGCGATTTCCCAACCATCGTGTCCTCCTTGCGTGTGCTGCGGCCGTGCCCTGCCCGCCCGGCACGGGGCCGGCCGCTATGAACCTTGATCTTGACTCATTTCGAACCCGCTTGCGTGCCGAAGAACGCGACTTGCGGGACGCCGGCGAGCGATCGGCCGCAGAGCGGGCACCGGTGCAACTCGATCAACAAAGCGTCGGGCGGTTGTCGCGCATGGATGCCCTGCAAGTCCAGGCGATGGCCAAGGCGGAACAGGAACGCCGGATGGCGCGGTTGCGCCGGGTCGAAACAGCCTTGGCCCGTATTGAGTCCGGTGATTTCGGGTATTGCGTGCAGTGCGAGGAGGAGGTTGAAGCCAAGCGTCTCGAGGCCGACCCCACCGTGCCGCTGTGTATCAAGTGCGCACGCGGCGGCTGATCGCTGTCATGCACCGGTCATCTCATTGTCGTAAAATGCGGGCATTGACACCCCACCCGAGGTACCAGTGATCCGTCCATTTTCACTCTCGCAACGCCTGGCCGCCGAGGCCCTGGGTACCGGGTTGCTTGTCGCCACCGTCATCGGCTCGGGCTTTATGGGTGAAACGCTGGCGGACGGGAACGATGCCATCGCGTTATTGGGCAACACGCTCGCGACCGGGGCCATTTTGTTCGTGCTGATCACGATCTTTGCCAATGTTTCGGGGGCACATTTCAACCCGGCCGTCACGCTGGGTTTTGTCATCCGACGCGAACTGCGGCTGACACATGCGCTTCAATACATCGCGGCCCAAGTCGCCGGCGGCATCCTGGGCGCCATGCTGGCGCACGCCATGTTCGCGCTGCCGCTCGTGCAATCGGCGACAAATGCGCGTACCGGCGGCGCGCAATGGCTTGCCGAGGGGGTGGCGACGTTTGGGCTGTTGTTGACGATCTACGGCTGTGTACGGTTTCGCCCGCATGCTGTTGCGGCCGCTGTCGGGCTCTACATCACAGCGGGTTATTGGTTCACGGCCTCGACGTCTTTCGCCAATCCCGCCGTGACCATCGGGCGCACCCTGACCGACACGTTTTCCGGCATCCGCCCCATGGACGCGCCGGGCTTTATTGCCGCCCAGCTGATCGGCGCGGTGCTGGCGACTTGGCTCGCGATGTGGCTATTTCGTGCGCCGCATGGCGGCTCGACCTGACCGGATCGTGAGCGCCCGGGCGATGTGATCGCGCGGGCCGAACACGGTGCCCTAAGCTTGTATTGAAGCGCACCGGAGGACAGCTATGCGACCGCATATTCCCCACCTCGATACGGAAACGATGGACTGGACGTCGCCCATCCCCGGGCTCTACTCAAAGATCTTGAGTGTCGACCCCGATAACGGCGCAAGGACCGCGATTAATCGCCTGGTACCCTCAGAGGGTTATTCCGCGCCGACGGTGCCGCACTACCACCATTCGGCGGAAGAGATTCTGGTACTGGGCGGCAAGTTGTCGTTCGACAGCAAAACGTATCTCGGCGCCAGGGGGTATTGCTTTCATCCGCCCGAAACCGTGCATGGCTTCAAGAGCGACGTGCCGGAAGAGACCACGTTTCTGTCGCGACACTCCAAAAAGATGTGCACCCACGACGTCCCCGAGCCGGCCAAGCGCGAGTACTACCCGCTAAAGGGAAAAACGCCGGATCGCATGTGGGCCGCCCTGCCCGATGCCACCAAAGACGGCTGGCAGGACAATGTGAAAATTCTCGGCGAGGACTCGCTTGGCGAAGGATCGAAGCTGATGCGCTTGGACGGTGACACCGTCAACCTTTCGGTGCCCGACGTGTTTTACGAAGAAATCTTCGTCCTCGATGGCCGTTTGCCGGCCGCCGACGGGACGACGTTCGTCAAGGGCGCGTATGCGTTCTGCCCGCCGGGCAGCACGCGACCGTCTTTCGTCTCGGCCAAGAAAGCGCTGGTCTACGTGAACTACGGACCGGTTTAGCCCAAGGACAATGTGGGATGGTCAAGCGAGCGGCTCGGCGCTGTGATCGGCGTGGCTGTAGGTTTTTGACTCGAGGCGTGACATGCGGAACCCGGCGCCGCAGTTGGGATCAGTGCAGCCGATGACGGCGTCGGTGCTCATCCAATCGGTGTCGGCGGTCGGGCGTTGCTTGGCCGGCACGAAGGGCAAGACCGCGAGCATGGCACAAAGGCCGAAGGCCTTGCTGGGGGGTATCTCGATCACGCTGCCTTTGACATAGAAGACATCGCCCAGCGTGTGCTGGCACACAAGCGGTTTGGCCGGGTCGTAGTGGACGACCTCAATGGCGAGATCATAAAGCTCGAAGGCATCACTCATCGCGGACACTCCTAGGGCGCACCGGCGCCACGCAAGTTCTGGTTCTTCCAGTTCATCAAGGTGTGGGGGCCATTCGGATCACGCTCGAGCGTGTAGCAATCACCCACCGGTCCCGGGACTTGGCTGGCCACTGCATCGATCGCCGCAATGTCGGCAGGCACCAGGCGTAGGTCAGTAACGCTGAGCAGGTCGGCCAAGTGTGCATCGGTGCGCGCGCCGACAATCACTGTGGCGACACTAGGCCGATCCAGCACGTAGCGAAGGGCCACCGCCGCAACGCTAACGCGATGCGCTGCAGCAAAGGACGCCAGCACCTCGAGGAGGGCCTAATAGGCATCCCAGCCACCGAATTCATCGATGATGAGCCGGTATTTCTGTTGTGACCGGTCGGCCGCCTGGGCGGGCGGTGCCGCGCGCAGCCAACGGTCCGACAGAAAGCCGCCCGCCAGCGCGCCGTAACACTGCAACCCGATACCGTGGTCGCGACACAGGGCCGCCATCCCGTTCTCGGGTCGGTGATCGAGCGCGGAATATTGAACCTGGTGACTGACGATCGGGACGCCGGTGGCCAAGATTTCTTCGAGCCGCGCGCAATCGAAGTTGGTGACCCCGAGATGCGCGATCTTGCCCTCGGCTTGCATTTCGGCGAGCCATATCATGCTGTCGACATAGCCCGGCGTGGCATAATCCCACCAGTGGAACTGGGCGAGATCGAGAACATCGACCCCAAGACGGTGCCGTGCCCGATCCACAATGTTTTCAATATCGGCCCGCGTGATCCCCGACAACACGTCGCGATCGGGAACGATTTTGGTTTGCACCGTGAGGCGTGCGGCAAGATCGGGGTGGCGCCGGCGAAACGTGCCGATCAGTTCTTCCACGCCGGTGTAATGATCGGCGCAATCGAAATTGGTGATGCCCGCTTCGACAAAGCGTCGCATGCCGTCGATCGCCACATCTTCGGCGATGGTCGGCCCATGCTTGGCGGCGAGTTGCCAGTTGCCGCGCGTGAGTCGCGACACGCTGAGCCCCTCGGCGAGCACACGTTGTTCGGGCTTAGGTGCCATGAAGCCACCATAGGTGGCGCCATTGCACGTGCCAATCGGGGCGCAAAACCTGGCGCGGCCAAACGCGGGCGACGTCTCGAAAACCGCTCAAATTAGAAGAAAATCCAAATCGATACTTCGTGCGGCGCGGAACGATTCAATTAGCGTGCAGCGCAAAAGAGGACAGCATGACCGCCGATATCGACTCCCAAGCCCTCGTTACCATCCTGCGCGAACATGCCCGATTTGCCGAGGGCCGGCCCGGTGGGCGGCGCGCCGACCTGCACGATGTCGACCTTTCGGGGTTGCGGCTGCCGGGGATCAATTTACGCCAAGCCAAGCTGACCGGTGCCAACCTGGCGAATATCGATCTCGCCACCGCGGACCTAAGCGATGCCGATCTATTCGGCGTCGATCTTGCCGGTGCGAATCTAACCCGCACCAATTTCGAGGGCGCCGATTTGCGCGGCGCGAAGTTCACCGGTGCCACGCTCAAAGGCGCCAACTTGGCCGGGGCCGACATGCGGCCCGGCAAAGCGAGCATGGACGCAAAAGAGAGCAAGACAGACCTGAGCGGTGCAGATCTTGAAGGTTCCATATTGCGCAAGGCGCGCATGCTGTTCGCCAACCTGGCGCGCGCCAACCTCAAGAACGTCGATGCGTCGGGCGCCGATTTCGACAGCGTCGATTTCGAAGAGGCTGACTTGTCGATGGCCAACCTGTCCGGTGCCCGGCTCGATTCAGCGGACCTCACGGCAGCAAATCTGTCGTTCGCTAACCTTGAGCGCGTAAGCATGATGGGGTCGCGCTTTCGTGGGGCGGTGCGCCGGTGCGTCGATCGATGGTGGCGCCGGCGACGAAGCGCTGCGTGGCATTCTGGCGTTGCCCGCTGATTTGCAAACGGCCTTGCGCGAACACGCTTCGTGGGCAACCTCTAACGGCACGCGTGGCCAGCGCTTGACGCTGGAAGATCAGGATTTGACCGGGATCGAGTTGCCCGGCGCCTATCTCAGCGGCGCGCGCATTACCGGGTGCACCCTTGCCGGCGCCAACTTGCGCGGCGCGGTGTTGGAACTCGCCGACCTGAGCGGCTGCGACCTTGAGAGTGCGGTGTTGGCAGCGGCCGACCTGCGGGGCATCAAACCGCGCGAAGCCAATTTGCGGAAAATCAACTTGTCCGGCGCTGATCTTCGATCGATGCGGGTGCGCGGGGTCGACGGTCAGGATGCCGGTTACGTTCAATATGCAGACCTGACCGGCGCCGATATGAAGGGGGCCAACACGCGCGGCATGAAGCTCGAGGAACCAACCGCCGCCTAAGCGCCGTACCCTACCCTAGCGCGGCAACCTCTTTGCGAATCTGCGCGAGCGTGTCCGGAATCTTGGAAAGGTTGTCCACTTCACACGCCAGGATCGACTCGAAGAGCCGTTTCTTGAGGGCAATCACGTCGAGGTCCGGCGCCGCACCTTGCTTGGCCGCCGCATCCATCACCAGATCGACAAGCCGGTCCGCAGAATGGAGCCGACCCCAGAGATAATCGTTCTCGCGGCGCTTGCGGCTGAAGAAGGCGCCGAAGTGCCCGAAGTCGAGCCCTTTGAGCGTGGCCCGCGCACCGCCCTTGCGGATTGTGTCGGCATCTTCGGGGCTGATCCGGTGGACGCGAATCTCGTCATATTCTTCGGCCTCGCGCCAATTGGCGGACGAGAAGGTCAGCGGGTCCCAATAGGCGAAACCGATATAGGCCGTTAACAGATCGCTGCGGACGGTCTTCCAAGTGCGCGGCATCGCCGCGAGCACCTCGTCGATGCGCCCGTTGAGGTTTTTCAGGTCGATCTCTCGCGCCAGATCGGCGATCAACGGATCGAGGTCCTCGACCGACGCGGTCGCCGGATTGACCCCGAACGCGTTACGAATAGCGGCGATCAATTCGACACTGGCAAATGCGGCGGTCGCCCGGTGGCGCATGAGGGCCGACACATCGTAAAGCGCGCCTTTGAGCGCATTGAAGTCGACCGGCGTCGGGCCATCGTCGTCTTGATCGATCTCGGCATAGGTCATGTTGAGCTGTCGAATGACAAACAGCAGACGCCGCGACCGGAACGGCAAATCGAATTGCAGCATGAAGCGGACCCACGGCGGCGGCGTTCGGCGCAATACATTGTCGGCGATCCGGAGCGGCCCGTCGGAGATGAGAACGTCGTTGGCGCGGCACCAGCGACCGAGCAGATCGGCAACCGCATCGGCTACGGGCGACTCGGGTTGGAACCCGGCAAGCTCGGCGAGCAGATCGGCGACAAAATCGATCACCGATTCCATTTTCTGGCGGACATAGGCTTCGTAGGCGAAGCCGCCTTCAAGCGCCGCCTCGGCGTTCGCGGCTTCGCGGAGCTTGGCGACATCGTTGGGCTTGGCGACCCGTTCCAGCGACCGGCGGCCGAGCTGACGGACCTTCTCGGAAATCTGCGGGCGGGCAGCTTCGACCCCGGCCCTAATGCGGCGGACGCGCCGGTTGTAGCGGCGCACCCAGCTGAGTTCGTCGAACACCGGTTCATTGCGAGGCAAATCCGATAGCGCCCCTTTTAGAGTGCTGAACCAGCCCGGTCGGTGGCCATCCGGCGGCGGCGGTTCTTGTGCGGGGTCGGGATCGACATAGACGACGCGGCGATCGACTTGGCGATGCGCCGAGCGACCGCGAATGGCCTCCATCGCCTGGGCAATGGGCTTGTTGTTGAGCACCGCGCCATCGACAAAAGAGGTCAGCGCCGGGTCGGTCCCGGCTTGACCGTAGCGCCCAAAATTGCGGTCGAGAAAGGCCTCTCGCGTTGCCCAAGTCATGCCTTTTGCGGCGCAGATGCGATCGATCTCGCCGATCTGCGCGGGCGGAAAAGCACCAGGGAAGGACGACGTCGCGCGCGCAGCAAAGGCCAGCGACGGCGTATCGGCGATGGTGAACTCGCTGCGTTCCTCGCCGCCGTGATAGCGCTGGTAGCTGAAGCCCAAGACGTGGCGGTGCTCGCGTTCGGTCACGAAGGACGGGTCGTACATCGGAACGCGCTGCGGGTAGCCGTAAAAGTCGGTGACGGTGACGACGAGATCGAGGCGTTGCGCGACCGGGATCAACGACGCGCCGGGATAGGACGGCTCGCCCATGGCCCGCATCGCGTCGTGCAACACGCTGGCGAGATGTTCGCCATCGAACGGCGGGCGGAACCAACGCGAGCGCAGGAAGCGCGACAGCTTTTCGCGCATTTCCGGATCGTCTTCGTTGCCGCGCCGGATGTAGCCGAAAACGAACGGGCGCAAGAACCACTTGGACCAGACCCGCGCGGCGCGGTCTTCGGCCAAGAGCTCGTTGACGTCGGCTTCTTTGAGCCAGACCTCGCGCAACGGGCTGAGCGATAGATCATGGGCCAAGGCGCGGGCCAAGATCACGCCGTTGATACCACCGGCCGAGGCGCCGGTGATGACATCGATAACGACCCGGAGGTCGACCGACTTGCCGATTTCGCGCACCAGATCGAAATAGATCGTCTCGGTATCGATTTCGATATCGGGACTGTGATCGGCGCTGAGGTAGTCGGCGTCCGCGCGGGCCGCTCCTTTGGGCAACCCGTGATAGGCGCGCGACGCCCGGACCAGCTTGTGAAACTCTTTGGTAACGCCGTGCATGTACACGGCCAAAGACACCCCCCCGTAACAAACGAGCGCTAGGCGTAGCTCAACATCTTTCATGCAACCCAATCCGGGGACCAAAGAAACATGTCGTCATTCTACGCTGGCCGCGACAGGAATGCGCGTGGTCAGCGCGGCCCGATGACGTAGAGCGGCCGAACGAGCCGGACGATGCGGCCCACAACGTCGAAGGGGGGATTGCGCGGAGGGGCGCGGCGCGCGGGATCGCGCATGGTGTCGGCGTCTTGGCAATAGAGACTGATCGTCGCCCGACCGCGATGGCGTAAGAGGTAATGGACATCATGAACAAGGTCGCGTCGCGCTCAATCGACCGTGATTTCACTTCCCGTGAACGGCGGGCCGACGGCACGGCCCGCTGGAACCTGAAAGGCCACGACCGACCGGCGATCGCGCCGTCGAGGTTTTGTTGAACCGTCCATCCGTCCTCCCGACCGCAACCATGCGACGTCTATATCGGGCGGTCGCAGCACAAGCGCACACCCGATCGCGGGACGATTCGATACGGAGAACAGGCGATATTGGCCGCATGACGCGCGACACGGTCTTCCGCGGCGGTGGCCGACGCGGCGTCCCTGCTTTGCCCGCGAAGACCGTTCGAGCCACCCCAATGCGACCCGCGCCTTTCACCTGTTTACCAACGCAATACTGGGATGCCGGCTTTGACGGTTCTTGGTCTTGATTCGGGCGCCGGGCGGCGGCTCGAACAAACACGACCCTAGATTGATGGAATATCGCCTCTTTTCTTAGGGGGAAGGGCTGAGGGAGACAATTGGTGCGATCAAGATGTAAGCAACCAACTATGACGCGAACATGGCAATCGCGGAGAAATCCGACACCAGCGATAAGAAAGCGTGCCCCGGTCGACTCGGTCGACCCCCGGATCGCCCTATAATGGCGCCATGAGCGAAACCATTGCGATCATCGCGACCGGCGACATGGGGCATGCCGTGGGCCGCGCCCTTGGCGCGTATGGGCATCGCGTGGTGACCGATTTGACCGGACGGAGCGACCGCAGTCGCGGGTTGGCGGCGGCCGGCGGCGTGGCCGACCTTGGCAGCCTCGATGCCGTGGTCGAGGCCGCAGACATCTTTTTGTCGATCGCCCCACCGACGGCGGCGCGGGGCATTGCCGCCGCCGCCATGGCTGCGATGCGACGCGCCGGGCGCCTCATTCCCTTTGCCGACTGCAACGCCGTTTCGCCGATGACAGCGATGGCAATGGCCGAGGATTTTGCGGCAGCCGACATTCCGTTCATCGATGCCGGGATTATTGGCCGCGCGCCGGGGCACGATGCCAAAACGCAATTCTATGCAAGTGGACCGCACGCGGTTCGCCTCATGGTGCTGGACGGGAAAGACATGGCCGTAACGGTGTTGTCCGACCGGATCGGCGATGCGTCTGCGTTGAAGATGTGTTTCGCCTCGATCACCAAAGGGACCAACGCGCTCTACGCGACCGCCCTGATCGTTGCGGCACGTTACGGTTTGGGCGACGAACTTGCGCAAGAACTCGAGGGGCGCGCGCCGGGGACCTGGCAAGCCATGAACCGGGCGGTGCCGTGGCTTGCGGCCGACGCCGACCGTTGGACCGGCGAGATGGAAGAGATCGCAGCGACCTACGATGCGGTGGGCATGCCGGATGGTTTTCACCGCGGCGCCGCAGCGCTGTTTCGCCAACTGGCCGCAACGCCGCTCGGCGACGAAACGCGCGAAACTCTCGACCAAACCCGCACCTTGGAACAAACCATTGCGATCCTCGCAAAAGCGGCGGGCACGCACTGAGCGTGCGGTTTCGCGACACCCCGGTTAGGAGCCCCCTCCCATGAAACGCTTTGTCCTGATTGCGCTCATTGCGGTTCTCTCCATGCCCGCCCTGCCCGCGGCCGCGCAGGAGATCGGTCGCGTACGCGAGGTGGTGCTGGACGCCTACGGAACACCGGCAGCGCGTGACCGGCGTCCGTTGTATGGGCGCACCAAGGTGTCGGCGAACGAGACCGTCGAAACCGTCGATGGCGGCGGGCTTCATTTGCGTTTCCTCGACCGGACCGACTTCCACTTGGGATCGCAGAGCGTCGTGATCCTGGATGAATTCGTTTACGACTCCGCGACGTCGGCCGGCAAAATGGTGATCCGAATGTCGAAGGGCACCTTTCGATTTGTCAGTGGCAAGATGGTCAAGAGCGGCGTCGCGATCCGCACCCCGACGGCGTTGATCGGCATCCGTGGTACCGACTTTATGGTCGTCGTGGAAGACAACGGCACCACCGGCGTTGTCGTCACCGAGGGCGAGGTCGAGATCACACCGAACATCGGCGGTGACGTGCCGGTGATCGTGGCTGCGGGGTCTACTGCGCTGGTTGGAACCAACGGGGCGATCGATCTTGGGGCGCGGATTGAAATCGAAGACCCAGTCGAGGCCATGAACGAAGCCGCAGAGTCGAATATCGGCGGCGATAGCGGTGGCGGCGGCGACTACTAGGACGACACGCCGTTGGGCAGATCGGCGAGAAAGCCAAGAACCACATCGTTGAACGCTTCCGGGACCTCCCAGTAAGGCGCATGGCCGCTGCCGGGCAGTTCGACGAACTGCGCGCCGGGGATGGTGGCGCCGATGTTGCGCAGCATCGCGGGGGGAAAGAACGTATCGAGGGCCGGTGCGACGATTAGCGTCGGCGTTGCATAGCCTCTTAGGTTTTCCGGCCCGATGATGTTGGCCGGCTCGCCGAGCCGTCCGGCCAGGCGTTCGATGTTGTCGTTCATCAATGAGATCTGATCGAAGAGCCATGCGCCAGCGGGGTTACGCGCCGCGTAGTCCGGCGCGAGGGCAAGGCCCGAGAGACGCCCCGCGAGCGGTGCCGGATTGGGTTCGGGCGGGCCGTCGCTGCCGGCGGGCGGTGCCAAACCGCCTGACGTGGCGACCAGGACCACCGCCGAGACGCGGTCCGGCGCGGCAAGTGCGGCCTGCATCGCACCCCAGCCCGCCATCGATTGCCCGACGATCGCGGCCTGTTCAATCCCGAGCGCATCCATCACGGCAAGAATGTCGGCGCCGAACTTGCCGGGCTGCAGATCCGCCGGCGCGCATGTCGAACGCCCAAACCCGCGGTGATCGAAGACCACGGAGCGATAGGTTTGTGCGACTACCGGGACTTGCTGGAACCAGCTCAGCGCGTTGCCTTCAGCGCCGTGGGCAAGGACCACGGCTGGTCCCTCGCCGGCGACGTCATAGTAGAGTTCGGCGCGGTCGCTGCGGATGGTGGGCATGGGTGGCGGTGGCCTTGGTCGGCGGCGCATCGTTGGGCGCCTGTCCTGCTATACTGGGTGTCACACCTGGGGAGGGCAAGCCGATGATCCGAGGCCAGAAGCACCATGCCGTTCTGCCGACGGCGACGCACGACGAAGCGGCGCGGCAGGATTTTGTCGCAGGTCTACGGGTCCACGTGATGCGCGATGTCTCGTCGGGCAACCGGACGCTGTACGACACCAAGGTATTGCCGCGGTTCGAGCGCACCCATGGCCGCGCGCCAGCGGATCGCCATGAGGTGCGCCGTGAAATGAACCGCGAGCCGTATCATCAGGCATGGGGCGCATTGCTGCGCACGACCCAAGAGATGATATGGGAGTCCGTGGGCAGCCCAATCGAGCGGCAACTGGATGAGCTGATCGCGCGCAACAAGGCCGCGCGCGCACGGGCCGGCGGTAGTTTGCGCCTCGACCCGGCATTGGTTGTGCCGCGCTATCAGGCGGCGACCGATATTCACGTCATGCCGGGCAGCTATCACAGCGACTTGTGCGACGACGACCTGACCGCCGGCGCGATCTATGACAAGGGCCTGTACATCTACGCGATGGGTGGGCTGGGCGATTCCAACCAAGACATCGGGCGCGGCTGCATTGCGTATTTGAAGCAGCACTTCCCCGACCTTAAGCCGCGGCGCATTCTCGATGTGGGCTGCACGGTGGGGCATTCGACGGTGCCGTTCGCGCTGGCCTACCCCAATGCCGAGGTGCATGGCATCGACGTCGGCGCGGCAAGCTTGCGCTATGCCCATGCGCGGGCCGAGTCATTAGGCGCGGCGGTGCATTTCTCGCAACAAAACGCCGAACAAACCGATTTCCCCGATGGGCATTTCGATTTGATCGTGAGCCACGTCTTGATGCACGAAACATCGGGCGACGCCCTGCCCCGGATTATTCGCGAATGCCGACGCTTGTTGGCGCCGGGTGGGATCATGACGCATTGCGACGTGCCGCAACGCGAGGGCGATGCATTCGATCTCGCGATCCCGGACTGGGATACCTACAACAACAACGAACCCTTTATGGGCCACATGCGCGATACCGACATGCGCGCCTTGTTTACAGCGTGCGGGTTTGAGTCCGGTCGCTACTTCGACGGCTATGTGCCGAACGACACCCTCAATCGGGACAAGAAGGTGGCCTTCCGCGGCGGCGACGGCAAGAAGGGCAAACCCTGGGCCGTTTACGGCGCCCGTCTCGCCGACTGACGCGGCGCCGCGGCACCTGCGGTGCGCGCCCTATTCGATGTTGTCGAAGTCGCTGGCGCTGTGGCGTTCGCGCAAGCCGCCCTTCGAATCATCCCCCGGTTTGTTGACCAACCGACCGCGTTGTACCGCGGGGCGTTCGAGAATCTGGTTGGTCCACCGCGCCATGTTTTTGTATTCGTGGGCACTAAGGAATTCGGCGGCGCTGTAGGCGTTGTTGAGGATCACGGCGCCGTACCACGGCCAGATCGCAATATCGGCGATCGTGTAATCCTCGCCGCACATATATTCGTTGTTGGCCAAATGCTGGTCGAGCACGTCGAGTTGGCGTTTGACCTCCATCGCGTAGCGATCGATGCAGTATTCGATCTTGATCGGCGCATAGGCGTAGAAGTGGCCGAAGCCGCCACCAAGATAGGGCGCGCTGCCCATTTGCCAGAACAACCAGGAGAGCATTTCCGCACGCTTGGCCGGATCGCTGGGGAGCAGCGCGCCGAACTTCTCGGCGAGATAGAGCAACATGGCGCCGGACTCGAACACCCGCGTCGGCGGGCTGGTGCTGTGATCCATCAGCGCGGGGATTTTCGAATTCGGATTGACCGCGACAAAGCCGCTGCCGAACTGGTCGCCCTTGTCGATGCTGACATACCAAGCGTCGTATTCGGCGCCGCTATGCCCCATCGCCAAGAGCTCTTCCAGCATGATGGTGACCTTGACTCCGTTGGGCGTGCCGAGCGAGTAAAGCTGTAACGGGTGTTTGCCGACGGGAAGTTCTTTTTCGTGCTGGGCACCGGCGGTGGGACGATTGACGGAGGCAAAGCGCCCGCCGTGATCTTTGTTCCACTTCCAAACCTTGGGCGGTTTGTATTCGACGGTATCGCTCATAGATGTGCTCCCCTTTGGATGTCGGCAGGCACCCGGTGGTCGCCGTGACCGGCGGCCTGTGCGCTGTCTTGCTTTAGAAAAAAAATGGACCGGGCAAACGGCCAAGACGCGGATTATAGCATGCGCCGGTCCTGCCGGCGCCCGGACACCGGGATTTGAGCCCCGCTCAAGCGTCCGGCGCAGCCGGGACTTGTTGGCCCTTTTCGCTGGCCGGTCGGGCCTTTGCCGTCGCCAGCCAACGCGACACGTTGGGATACGCCGCGAGTTCGAGGTGATCGGCAGCATCGTAGAACCCATCCAGCACCGACACCCACGGCCAAACCGCGATATCGGCAATGGTGTAGTCGTCGCCCATGATGAAGTCGCGGTCCGACAGCCGTCCGTCGAGGACACCCAGCAGGCGCTTGCTCTCGTTGAGATAGCGGTCCGTGGGGTAGGTGTCGGTAATCTTGTCGGCAGCGAATTTGTAGAAATGGCCAAGCTGG
>CALJDF010000267.1 GCA_938023835.1 uncultured Alphaproteobacteria bacterium | reverse complement strand
GGTTTGGTCGGTACCGAAGCGGAGCACGCCTTCGCTAATTGCGAGACCGTCGAGGGGGAAGGATCGGCCATCGAACGTGTAGGTGCCCGAAACGCGACCATCGGCATCCACCGCGGCAACGTCGAGTGTAGAGAGGAGCGTACCGCCCCACGCGCCGGACCAGCATCCAACGAAGGCAGTGGCGGGCAGGGTTGGGTCAGGATGCATCCTCGGGAACGGACCCGGACCCACGTAGACAAAGGGCAGGCCACGCCGGTTCAAGTAGGCATCGACGGTGTTAGCCCAAAGCTTTGCGTCGCTCGCCAACCCGTGACCCGCCGGACGCGAAAACTCGCTGTGGAAACTGCCGTTGCCGCTGGCGCCGCGAAAGGCGGCGAAACTGGCTTTGGAATGTTCGAGGGAATAGGTCGGGTCTTGGTCGGCATAGAGCCACAGCGATTCGCCCGGGTGCGACACGCCCATGCGAAACAGCGTCTGATTGACGCCCGCGGCTTCATCGCATCGCTCGCCGACCCATCCGCCCACGAAATTCAGGACGCCAATGTAACGGCCTGGATGGCGACCGGCATGCGCAACACTCAAGATGCCACCGCGGGAGACGCCACCAACCACGAGCCGCGTTGGATCGACAAATGGCATTGTCAAAACCGCGTCGGTGATGGCATCGAGATCGGTGAGCGCGCGCTCGGCACCTGGCAAAGAAAAACGTGGCTCACATGCATAACCTTGGTCTCGGTTAGCGCCAAATCCCTCGTCGTAAAAGCCTTCCGAGCCGCCGCGCCCACGACGGCTCGGCAGAATCACCGCATAGCCACGGCGCACGAAGTGGGTGACGACCGGCTCAAAGGATTGAAAGAAGGCAAACTGCGCGGGGTCGCGACCGCTGCCGGTCGAGCCGTGGTGAAAGATGAGTGTCGGCAATGGGTCGTCGATATCCGGCCGGTAGATCCGGAACGCAAGGTTTACCGTTTCACCGTCGATGACCAGCGGCACCATGCGTTCTTCGCTGGTGGCCCTGGCAAAGCTGGGATCCGGTTCGCGCGACAAGTACCAGGGCACCCCGACCAAGACGATGACGAGAAGCACCTGGACGCCGCGGTTTTTGATCAGGGCGAGGAGCCGTTGGTTGAAATGCATGCCCGCACTCTAACGTAAAACGCTCAGCGGATCGCTGGTCGGCGTCCCGTGACGTTTGTTGGCCAAGACCTGAACGAAACGCTTCGATTAATCCGGACCGTTCTCGATCAACGTCTTGAGGACGTCGGCGAAGGTATTAAGCGCACCTTCGCCGGCGGGGGTTAGGGTGTAGACGCCGCGCTCGACGCGTTCGAACCAACCATAGACATCGCTTTGGAGTATGCGGGGTGTTTTGTCGACGCCGGTGGCGGCTTTGATCGCAGCGACTTTCGTCGGGCCGTTTCGGCGAAGATGGTGGGCGCAGCGCAAGGCGTCTTGGCGATAGGCGGTCATGACGGGACGCTTGTTGACGCCGCCGACATTGGGATCGCCGACGCGGCGCTGGAACTCGCGCAACAAACGCCCGCGCCGGGGTTTGTGTCGGCGCGGTTGATAGGCGCCGGGGTCGAGGTGGACCACGACGGGGTTGCCGCGCACGCCGGTTCGGACCGTGATCACCCCGAGCCCCAGCATGCGACAAAGTTTGACGATGTCGCGGTGGTTGCGGCTTCCGCGGCCTGTCTTCTCGGCGTAGGCGGCACAGACCGTGTCGGTCAGCGTGAGACGGCGTAGGGCTTGGAAGACGAGCTGCAGTGTGAAGCTCGTTTTGAGTTCGACGACGACGATGTTTTCGTCGCCGCGCACCGCGACGACGTCGCAATCGGCAACCTCGGCTTTCACCTCATAGCCCTGCCCTTCCAAGAAGGTTTTGATCGGGGCATAGAGATCTGTTTCGCGTGGCGGCATGACGGCGAGCATAGCGCAAGGCGGTTGGCGGTGCAGCGTTGCAGCGGGGCTGCTTTGCCCTTGATAGCCGATCCGCTAGACTCCGCGTGACTTGAGTGCGGGATGGCCCCGCGATGGGGGTTTCATGACGCACGACGACACGCAGCAAAACACGAGCGCGCACCGCGCCGGTCCTGATGTCGGTGCCCTGGTGATGCTTTTCATTCTGGGGCTGTCGTTTGCCTTCATCCTCGTGTTGAACCGGGTGGCGGCGGAGGCGGGCTTGCCCTTTATCCCCTTCGTCTTTTGGCAATCGCTGGGTGCGGGTGTGATCTTGTTTGCGTTGGCCGCGATGGCCGGCGGCTTGCCGTCGCGGCAGTGGTCGCACGTGCGCGTTTACATCGTCACGGGCTTGCTGAACTTCACGATCCCTTATCTGATTTTCACGTTCGTTGCGGCCAAAGTGCCGTCGGGCGTGTTGAGCCTGGGGCTGTCGCTGGTGCCGGTGACGATTTACGCGCTGGCGCTGATCTTCCGGCTCGACCGGTTTCGCGTGGTGCGTTTTGGCGGAATTTTGCTGGGGCTGATCGGCGTGTTGTTTGTGCTGGTCCCCTCGACAAGCCTGCCCTCGCCGGACATAGCGGGCTGGGTGGCGCTCGGATTTGCCGCACCGCTTTGCTACGCGCTCAACGCAGTTTTGGTTGCGGTGATGCGCCCGCCCGAGGGCGGCTCGGTGCAATTCTCGGCAGGCCTGACGTTCGTGGGCACCGTGACGATGCTGGTCGTCATGGTGGTGACGGGCCAGTGGTGGGCGTTCGGTGGCGAATGGAGCGACGGCCACTGGGCCACGTTGATCGCCATGGCCAACAATGCGCTCGCGTTCTACTTGATCTTCGCGTTGATCAAGCGGGCCGGGCCGGTGTTCTTCTCGATGGTCAACTACATCGCGACACTGGTCGGCATCGGGGTCGGGATTTGGTTCTTCGGCGACGCCAACAGCCTTTGGATTTGGGCAGCGCTGGTGTTGATCGGTGCCGGGCTGGTGTTGGTCAACCTCGCGCCGGCGCAAGGCGACGCCGCGGCAAGCGGTGGCGACTAAGCGACGCGCCTACAAGATGTGAAAGATCTCGTAGCGGACGCCGAAGGCGCCGCCGTCGAGAATGCGCACGGCGCCGCGGCCGACGCCGATGATGTTGTTGAGCCAGGCATAGGCGCCGTCCATCGCTGTTTCAAAAAACAGCGCGTTGCGCATGTAGTATTCGTCGCCTGGCACGTTTTCGCGGCGGCCCAAGCGTTTGAGCATTTCTTTGGGGCCGGTGACGATGCCCTGATACATCACCTGAATAAGCACGCTGTCGTCGGTTTCGAGCACGAGGCGGACATCGGGATGGGCTGAGTCGTCGCGGTGGACCAAGAGATGGTCGGTCGCGCTGACGACGGTGCCGCGTAGCTTGGGGCCGTCGAACGTGCCGGCGGCGATGCGGTCGATCCGACGATAGCCGCGCGGGGTCTTGCCGATCTCCAGGCCTTCCATCGCTTCCATGTCGAGGGTCATGAGGTATTCGCTTTGCAGCGGGGCTTGGCGGTCGTCCATGGCGGGGCTCCCTAGTAGATTTGGTAGATGTTGTAGTGATCGCCGAAGGCGCCGTTGGGGAAAACCAACAAACGGCCGGTGGCGACCGCGAGGGTGGCGTTGAGCCAGGCGTAGCGATCGTCGCCCGTCTCAAACTGCACGGCGGTGCGTAGGTAATAGTCGCGCGGGTCAACCTCTTCACGGCGGCCGATGCGTTTCATGACGTCGCGCGGGCCGGCGACAATGCCGACATAGGTCATCTGGATCAGGGCATCGTCGTGGGTGCGCAAGACCATGCGGACATCAACGCGTGCCGAATCATCGCGCATGACCAAGACGGGATCGGTGCCGGTGACGATTTCGCCGGTCAGCCGCGGTCCTTCAAAGTGGCCGCGCAGGATGCGGTCAACGCGGCGCCAGCCCGCGGGCGTCTTGCCGATCTCTAGACCTGGCATCGCCTCGATGACGAAGTGCGTGAGGAACGATGTTTCGAGCGCGGCAACGTCGGATGACATGAATACGGCCCTCCCCGGCAATGCTAGCATCTTGCCATGAGCCCGGATCGCTAACAGGAAATTCGAGCTGCGCATCGCTGGCAGGTGCCGTCGCGCTACAACATCGGCACGGATATTTGCGACCGGGTCGCGGCGCAAACGCCGGAGGCGACCGCGATGATCTGGGAAGATCTGGACGGCGCCGATCACGCGATCACCTATGGCTGGCTGCGCGACCAAAGCAATCGATTGGCCAACGGGTTGGGTGCGCACGGGCTGCAGCGCGGCGACTGGGTGGCGGTGTTGCGGGGACAGCGGCCCGAAACTGCGGTGGCGCATATCGCCATCTTGAAGGCCAGCTTTGTGGCAGTGCCGTTGTTCACGGCCTTTGCCGAACCGGCGCAGGCACAGCGGATTGCGGATTCGGGGGCCCGGGCGTTGATCACGGATGCCGCGCAATTGCCCAAGGCGGTGGCGCTGTTGGATCGCGGACTGGAGTTGAACCCGGTGCTGTGCGTGGGCGGCGCAGAGAAGAACGTGCAGGACTATTCCGGGTTCTTGGCCGCAGGATCGGCGGATTTTGCACCGGTTGATACCGATGCCGAGGACCATGCCCTGATCATCTATACCTCGGGCACAACCGGGGCACCTAAAGGCGCTCGGCATGCGCACCGTATGCTGATCGGGCATGACCCCGGCATTCAATTCGTGCATCACGGCATGGTCGAGGGCTCGCCGGACCGACATTGGTCGCCGCAGGATTGGGCGTGGGTGGCGGGGCTCGTGAATATCTTGTTTGCCCCGCTGCGCCACCGCGTGCCGGCGATTGCAACATCGCGGCGGTTCGATCCTGAGTAGGCGTGGCGTTTGTTGGTCCATCATCGCCCGACACGCGCCTTTATCCCGCCCACGGCGTTGCATCAAATGCGGCGGCTGCAGCCGGCGGGACGACAAGACGTCGCGTTGATCTCGGTCGGGACCGGCGGCGAAACGGTGTCGCCCGATCCGATCGCGTGGGGCGATGAGGTGCTGGGCGCGCACCTCAACGAAGCCTTTGGTCAAACCGAATGCTACATGATCGTTGGCAACAGCGGCTCAGTGATGCCCGTGCGGCTGGGTTCGACGGGGCGGGCGATGCCGGGCCAGGACGTAGCGATCGTTGATGAGTCCGGCGTGGTGCAAAACGACACGGGCATCGTCGCTGTGCCGCGTGGCGACTCCGTGATGTTCAAGGAATACTGGAACGATCCTGATGCATCGCGCGCCGAGTTTGCCGGTGACTGGATGCTGACCGGCGACATCGCGCGGCGTGATGATGACGGCTATTTCTATTACGTCGGGTGCAATGATGACGTCATTAATGCGGCTGGCTACCGCGTTGGCCCCTCCGAGATCGAAGATGCCCTCCTCTCCCACCCCGAGGTCGCGGCGGCGGGGTTGATCGGCTTACCGGATGCGGAACGCGGGCAAGCGATCCAGGCGTTCATCGAGTTGCGCGATGGCGTGCGAGGCGATGACGCCTTGGCGCAGATGCTGCAGGACCACGTGAGTACCCGGCTGGCGCGGCACCTTTATCCACGTGGGGTGTCATTCATCGAGGAGATGCCGCGCACAGTGACGGGGAAAACGCGGCGCGACGTGCTGCGGGCGCGGGTGGGTGATGGTGGTGGCGGCACCTGAACGAAGCCGCTATTCGCGACCGCCGCCGGATATAGTGGCCGCCTCTGACGACCATAAGCGCAACCGAATGGAGGACGCATGTCCAAGCCCGCACAAGGCACGTTTTTGTGGAACGAACTCGCGGCGAAGGATCCCGCGAAAAGCGGCACGTTCTATACCGAATTGCTCGGCTGGGAGACCACCGAGGTGCCGATGCCCGATGGCACGTACACGCTCTTTAGGAGCGGCGGCAACGACAGTGGCGGGATGTACCAGATCATGCCCGAGCACGGCCCGATGCCGCGGGCCTGGGTGTCTTATGTCGCAGTCGACGACGTCGATGCTGCAGCCGCCAAGGTGAAAGAACTCGGCGGTTTGGTGCTGACCGAGCCGTTCGACGTGCCCAACACCGGGCGCATCTGCCTCATCACTGATCCGGACGGTGCGACGATCGGGCTGATGACGCCATCCGATTGATCCTGTTTGCGCAGCTGGCGACGGTGCGAGCTCATACCGCCCCGTCTTAGTAGAGGTTCTTCACCTCGTCTTCTCGCACCAGCACGTCGATTTCTTCGGCGGATTCTTTGGTTTGCTGTTGGTCGCGGATGATTTGGCCGTGGGTCGGGAATTCCGCGCGGTCGATTTGCGTGGTGTGGTCCCACAGCTTTGAGCGCTTGAGGGCTTAGGCGCAGTGAAAGAAGACCCGATCGATCTCGATGCGGATGCCGACCTTGGGCGTCTCGCCCTTCACCGCGAGATCCGCCAATGCGGCGGGATCGTCGATCACCGTGGCGCGGCCCGAGATGCGCAGCGTCTCCTCGACGCCCGGCAAGAAGAAGATCAGCCCGACAACCGGCTCGGCCATCACGTTAAACATTGTATCGGCGCGCCGATTGCTCGGGCGCTCGGGGATCAGCAATGTGCGGTCGTCGAGAATGCCGACAAAGCCCGGGGGATCGCCGCGCGGGCTGATATCGGCGCGGCCCTCACCGTTGGTGGTGCCGATGCAGAGGAACGGCGACATCTCGATGAACAGGCGGGCATGGGCATCGAGGTTGTCGAGTTCTTTATCCACCGTGATGGGATGCGCGTCCCCGATGACGTCCCGCAAAGCGGCTTCGGTGGCGATGTTCATGGGTATGTCCCCCTAGATCACGCGCAGCATTGTGCTCCCATGTAGCATGAGGGTACCAAAGCGTTGGCCCATGATGTCTGGAAATCTGGTAGCGGGGGAGGGATTTGAACCCCCGACACGCGGATTATGATTCCGCTGCTCTAACCAACTGAGCTACCCCGCCAGGAGATGGGGCGGGATTTAGGCCTTCGGGTTGGGGTTAGTCAAGGGTTGTGCCTTTGACGGCCCTTCGTGACGCCCCTTCGTGACGTGCGCTTCGCACACTCCTCAGGATGCAGGGGTTGGGGTGTCTAACTCCTCCCCCTGCTTGGAGGGGGAGGATAAAGGAGGGGGTTGGTGGCGCGGTGCGTTTTGTTGGCGGCGACCCCCTCCCTGCCCTCCACCTGACGCTCAGGGGGCGGAGGATTTTCTCGCGGGCTTGATCGGTCCTTCGAGACGCACGCTGGGCGTGCTCCTCAGGATGTGGTGGTCTTTGGTTGCGGCCTCGTCTGGATGCCCCTTCGAGACGGGCGTGTTGCGCCATCCTCAGGATGAGCTGAATTGTTGGCGAGCTATCTTTTCGGGGGTGGCTTAGGCCGCGGCTTGGGTGCGGGTGGCGGTGTCGATCCAGCCGCCGCCGAGGACGCGGGGACCGTCATAAAGAACACACGCCTGGCCGGGGGCGACGCCGAGGGCGGGCGTGTCCAAGGTGACGGTGGCGCCGCCCTGCGCGGTTGGCGTGACGTGGCCGAGTTGGGCGTCTTGCATCGAGCGGACTTTGATAGTGCAGCGGCGGGGTTCGCCGGCGGCGAGATCGCGGGCGAGCCAGTTGGTGTCACTGATCATGACGGTATCCACCAGCAGGGCCTCTTTGGGGCCGACGACGACTTCGCGGGCGTCGGGGCGCAGTTCGACCACATACAGCGGATCGCCCGCGCCGGTGACATCGCCCAGCCCCAGACCTTTGCGCTGGCCGATGGTGTAGCCGGCGATACCGGCATGGCGGGCAAGTTCTTGGCCCTTGAGATCGACGATCGCGCCGTCGGCCAGGGCCTCCGGACGATATTTGCGGACGACATCAAGGTACGAGCCGTTCGGCACAAAGCAAATGTCTTGTCTGTCGGGCTTGTCGGCGACCAGCAGGCCGAATTCGGCGGCGAGCGCGCGGGTTTCGGGTTTGCTCAGGCCCCCCAAGGGAAAGCGCAGGTAGTCGAGCTGGTCGGCGGTGGTGGCGAACAGGAAATAGGATTGATCGCGTCCCAGGTCGACGCCGCGGTGCAGTTCGGGGCCGCCCTCGCCCACTTCGCGGCGGACATAATGCCCGGTGGCCAGCGCATCCGCACTAAGATCGCGCGCGGCGGTGAGCAAATCGGCGAATTTGACGGTTTGATTGCACCGCACGCAGGGGATCGGGGTGCGGCCTTCGAGGTAGCTGTCGACGAAATCGTCGATGACGGCAACCTGAAAGCGGTCTTCGTAGTTCAGCAAATAGTGCGGGATGCCGAGGGTATCAGCGACGCGGCGCGCGTCGATCACGTCTTGGCCGGCGCAGCAGGTGCGGCTTTTCACCGCCGTCGCGCCCATGTCGTAGAGCTGCAGCGTGACGCCCACGACGTCATAGCCCTCGCGGGCCAGCATCCCGGCGACCACGGACGAATCCACACCGCCCGACATCGCCACCACGATGCGGGTGTCGGCGGGGGCCTTGGCAAAGCCCAGGGAGTTCGTATGTGGCGCGACGGCATCCATCGAGGCCAAATATAGGGGCTTGGGCCCCCGCAGCAATGGGTGGGGCGGGCGCGATCTTTACCGCTCGTTAACCAAGGCCCGGCATGCTGGCACGATGTTTGACCCCCGACCCTGCCGCGGCCCTGGCGCCGCGGGCCCGACAGTATGGCGCGTGGCGGCGAAAGCCCGCCCTGGGCCGCGTTTTCAAGGAATTCGACCATGATCGCGACATCGGCTGAGCGCCCGACCCCTGCGGCCCCCGCCTCTCCGACCCCGCCCAATTTGGCAGCGTTGGAGGATGCGGCGCAGCAAGCGATCGAAGACGGCAACCTGGCCCTGGCAGAGCTCGCCTATGTACGGTTGACCGAAGCGCAGCCCACGGGTCTGGCGTTTGCCTGCGTCTATGAAGTGGCGGCCGCGCGGCGCAATTACCCCTTAGCGCAACGCGCGCTAGAAGCCTTGATCGAATTGGAACCGAACAACACCCAGGCCTGGGCGCATCTCGCGCATCTGCGCTACATGGTTGGCGATGTCACCGGCGCGCTAGATCCGTTGCGCCGCGCGATGTTGATCGAACCCGACAATGCGGGATTTGCCGCAGCGCATGCCGTGTTTAACTACGCCACGCTGGATCATCTTCATGAGAGCCCGGGGTTACTGAGCAAAGCCGCGGCGCTGGATGAGGACGGGAGCCAACTCGAAACCATTATTGGCGCCTTGATCCACCAGCAACGATTCGAAGATGTCGAACATTTCATCGGCGTTTTACAAGAGCGCACCGGCAGCCTCCATCCCCGCATGTTGCGCGCGATGGGCATTGCCTTGGCTGCGCAAGATCGACAAGAAGATGCCCGCGAGGTATTCGCCGCAGCGATTACCGCCTGCGACAAGGTGTTGGACGACAAACCGCCGACGCTCGATGCCTGGGGCCATCTGGATGACGAAGAGTATCGCCGCCAAATCGAGCTCTACGCCTACCGCGCCCGGCTAGAGCACGAAGCGGGCCAGACCGCCGGGGCGATCAGTACCTATGAGATCTTGCACGGCGCGGCATCGACACGCGGGATGCGCTATCCCGATCCGCCGGGCATCGACAGCGCGGCCCGCCTTGCCGAGTTGCGCAAGCTTATAGGCGGCCGCGATCTGTTGGTCTTTGGCCAAGGGCATTCACTGGCCGCCTTTGCCGAACGGATTGATGAGCTGGGCGACCGGACCCCGGCGCTGGCGAGCTTCAATAGGTTTGGGGTTGTCGCGCATGACGTGTTGGCCCCGGCCCGACGCGCGCTCGATGTCGTGGTGGAAATCGCGACACCGGCCGTGGCGCACAACCTGAAACATCTTAAACCGTTCCTCCAGCAACCCAAACCCACCATGGCGATCGTGTCGCCCCACGCGCTGGATGCGGCGTTCGATCCCGAAGAACGCGAGGCCTTTATCGCGGTAAACGGCCGTCGTCTGTTGATGTGCGATCCCAATTCGCTACATAGCGTGACACCCGACAATCCGCTGGGCGTGATCGCGGATAATTCTTTGCTGGGCGTCCTACCCCTTTTGGCGGCGGCACGGCCCAAGCGCATCTTTGTCATTGGTGCGGACTTTGATGTGCAGCCCGGCAAGCGCGCCTCGCATTATGGTGTTGGTTCGAAGTATTTCGCCGCGCGTAGCAGCACCGACTACGTCGCGCTTGGCCAGGATCAACAGCAACGCACCAACTTCAACACCGCAATGCGGCATGACGCGGCGGCAGTCGACCGCGATTTGGCATTTCAGATTGCCGCAGTGGCAACGTTGCACGGCTTTGATTCACCGCCCGTCTTCAACGTTTCACCCGATAGCCGACTCGACTCGATGCCGAAGGTCTCGCTAGACGACTTCTTTGCGATGGTCGACTAGCGACACCACGCGCTAACGCGATCCAAACAACCTTTTGAAATGTAGATCGGCCTGCGGCAGCAGTGTCGCCATTCGGTCGCGCCACCATGCTTCGGGATGCACGACGCGGTGAGTAGGATCCCACGCATTGAGGGCGTTTCGTTCGTCGGGCGTTTCGCCACATTGGATGTCGAAAAATAGTGCGCCGCGCGCCACCCGGCCACATTCTTTGAGCGCTTGGTCGAGAACGCTGGGGTCGATATGGGGTAGCACTTCTTTACCGATCACCAGGTCGAAATGGGCATCGGCAAAGGGTAACGTTGCGACGTCACCAACGAGAAGGCAGCGGCGAACGGCCTCGTGACCGTGGGCCACGGCGTAGGCACTGGCATCTAGCCCATAGACCGTTGCGCCGCGCGCCGCGAATTCGACCAGAACAAACCCCTTAGCACAGCCGATTTCAAGAATCCGCGCGCCGGCGGCCAGCTTATAGTGCGCCAAAATATCGGCAGCACTTTGCGCGTAGCGGCCATCGTAGCAATACCCGCCATAGCCAATTCCAAGATCGGGGTTGTCGAAGTAGTCGAAGCCGAAACTCTGATAATCCGCCGTCGCTGCCTGTGTCGCGCGGGCTAGGGCGGCGCGGCGGTCGGTGGCGTTGCGCGCGCGGGCGGCGCCGAAAAAATCAGGCGCCGCCGGCATCGGGGACGGCAAATGGATTGGATGCGCGCTTGATCACTTTGGCCGGCAAGCCAAAGACCGTGGTCCAGGGATCGGTCGGTTTGGTCACAAAAGCATTTGCGCCAACCTTGGTGCCGCGCCCCAGGGTGAGCCGATAATTCACCTTGGCGCCCATGCCGATGTAGCAAAAGTCTTCGGTGACCGCACCACTCGCCAACATGACGTGCGCGTTGATGGTGCAGTAGGACCGGACCTCGGCCAGCGGGCCAAACACCGCGGCCATGTTGAACGCGTTGAAATCCCCGATGTGTACACCGGCCTGGAGGACGACGTTCTGGCTCATTAGGTTGCCGTGGCCGACCTCGGCGCGGCCCGAAATCTGTGCTGAGGGGTGGATGGCGTTGGGAAATTCGGCACGCGTCCCGGCCAAACGTCCGATAACTTTGTAGCGGGCGAGCGGATCGCCGATCGCGCAAATCACGGCGATTGATTGCGCGCCAGCGCGGTCGAACAGCCAAGACGAATCGCCCAAGACGGGGTAGTCGTAGAAGGCCTCGCCCACGAGATCGGGGTCATCGTCGACAAAACCGATGATGTTGATGCTGTCGCCGTCGTCGATCCGGTCTTCCATAATCTGCAATGCCTTGAGGCCC
>CALJDF010000266.1 GCA_938023835.1 uncultured Alphaproteobacteria bacterium | reverse complement strand
CGCATCTACAAGGAGTGTTTCCGCTTGCTGCGTCCGGGCGGGATCATGATGCATCTCGACGCCCGGTTCGTCGGCGCAAACGTCTACGATCAATACCAACAAGAATGGGATGCGCATTACAACAACGAACCCTTTTTCGGGACCCTTTGCGACACCGACTTGGTCGCCGCCGCGCGTGACGCGGGCTTTGCTGCGGACAACATTCTCGAAAGCTATATCCCGTCGCACTATAAACCCCGCCAGGGGCTCGAAGCGCTGATCAACGACGCGATGAAGGGCGACTATTTTATGCTTAGCGCGACGCGCTAGGCGTTAATCTCAATCGCAATGGCCCGTCCTTGCGGCGGGCCATACTTTTTTGGAGGACACAGATGGACGTCGCGAAGGCCCATGGTGCGGTCATTCCGAAACTTGGTTTCGGTACCTTTCCCCTTAAAGAAGACGATGCGCGGCGCATGGTCGCGCATGCGCTCAAGGCAGGTTATCGCCACATCGATACGGCACAGATGTATGCCAACGAAGCCGAGGTTGGTGAGGCCATCGCCCATTCAGGCGTTCCGTGTGATGAGGTCTTTCTGACCACCAAAGTGTGGCCCGACAATTTTGGCGAGGGCCCCTTGCAGCAATCCGTCGAAGAAAGCCTCACCAAGCTGCGGGTCGATGCGGTCGACCTGCTGCTCCTTCACTGGCCCAAATTCGACCGCCCGCTCGATGAAACGGTGCGTGCATTGAATGCGGTCCAGCGGGCCGGTCTGGCTAGGCATATCGGGGTGAGCAATTTCACCTCGGCACTCCTCAAAGACGCATGGTCGGTAACCGAGGTGCCTCTGGCCAATAACCAGGTCGAGTATCACCCCTACCTCGATCAAACGCCGGTCTTGGATGTGGTTCGTGACCGCGGCATGACATTAACGGCGTACATGCCCAATGCCCGTGGCAAAGTCTTCGAAGATGACACGCTCCGCGCGATCGGCGCGCCGCACGGCAAGACGCCGGGTCAGGTCGCCTTACGTTGGCTCTATCAACAAGACGGCGTGGTCGCGATACCCCGCACCGGCAGCGAGGCGCATGCGGATGAAAACATCGCCATCCTCGACTTCACGCTGTCCGCTGATGAGGCAAAGAAGATCGACGCACTGGCACAGCCGGATGGCCGTTTGTTGAACCCGCCGGGGTTGGCGCCGACGTGGGATTAGTTAGCTTCGATCTTTGGTCGGGAGAATGGGTCGCGTCTCAATTTCATCATCGCGCGGCACGAAGGACGGTCGGTCGGTAAATCGGTCGAACCACGCCTGCATCGCGGGACGTTTCTCGCGCCAATCCCAAGGCAGGATGCCCTTTTCGTGTTGCCAGTCGTGGTACTTCAGCGCGCACGCGATTGAGATTTGCCCGACCGTGAGGCCCTCGTAACCCGCGCAATCGGCGTTGACTCGATCCAGCCCGCGTTTGATCGCTGCCTCGATGCGGTCGCGATACTCGTTGCGGATGTGATCCTCCGGGCGGTCGATCTCGAACTGGCGTTGGCTCGATAGGTCGAAGAGCTGATCGCCAAGCGTTAGTCGTGTGAGTTCGACCCACCGCGCGGCGCCTTCTGTGGGAAAGAGGCGCGGTTCCGGCTTGAGCGAATCAAGGTATTCGTAAATCACGTGGCCGCCATAGATCGGCGTCCCGTCGTCGAGCACCAGTGTCGGCACCTTCGAAAGCGGGTTCGCGGCGGCCAGCTTGTCCCACTGCTCGTAGGGGATGCAAGGCCTTGGCTCGAGATCGTCGTAAACGCCCTTTTCGATCGCGACAACCTGGACTTTGTGAATGAGTCCCTTGAGCGGCGTGTAATAGAGCTTCATGTGTTGATCCCAACAAGTCGAGTGACGGCGCGAAGCCTATCACGCCGCGCCTTGCATTGTGTCGCGTTGCCTACAGCGAAGTCACCGCGCCTTCGACAGCGGTGCCTTTGAAGAAGTCAGGGTTCATTTGGGTATGAAGGCGGGTCACGTTTTCGAACGTAAAGGCGCGGAAGTCCGGTTCACTCAACAGCCCATCCTCGACCATTTCCCAAGCTTCGGGGATGACTTTCGTCGGATCGGGTACATCCCAATGACCGATATCCGAACCCAAGAACGCGTTGAGCTTTTGGCCGAACGGATTGAGGCGCGCGTCGAACGCCGCGCCGTTCATCCGATCATCCGCTTCGCACCCGATGAAAAAGTTAGGCAAGAAACGTTTGCCGATGTCGTCTTTGCCGGACAACCCGATGGCTTTCCAATCGTCGACATCGTCGGCGGTTTCGGCCCCGGGTGGACTAGCAAAGATACTATCGAGCTTTGCAGCATCGCCGGTAGCATTGACGAGATCGCCGCCGTAGCGCTCGAAATAATCTGACAATGCCGTTCGGTCGAGGAGTGCCGGGTCGGTAACGCGACGGAGCGCGCCAACGTTTCGCTTTTCCCAGTGCTCGACGATGTCGTTGAGGAGACTGAGCGCCCAGCCCGCCCCGCCTTCGAGAAACGCAATGCGTAGATCAGGAAAGCGCTGAGTCACACCGCCCATGAACAGCGCCTTGCACGCGGCTTCTGCCCCGGCCGCGAAGTGACCGATGTGGTTGTACATAAAGTTGGTGGTCGTGCTGCGGGCGCCCCAGCCGGCACCCATGCCGTTGTGGTGGGTGGCCGGCGCGACCCCCAGTTCAAGGCACTTGGCCCAGACGGGGTCGTAGTCGTAGAGGCTGTCGACGGCGAGCGGGTCGATCCAAACCGCCTGCCTGTGCCCGCCGGCGCCCTCTATGGGGCGGCGGACACATCCTGGAATCGTAATCGTCTTGAAGCCGCGTTCCTTCACCGCAAATTCCATCTCCGCGATCGCTTCGTCGGGCGTGTGGATCGGGATAACGGCTGAGGGCGTCATCCGGTCGCGGTGAGCATCGAAGAGGTCGGCGTACATCAGGTTCAGGGCTCGACACCCACCAAGCCGCAGCTCGTCGTCGTCGCTGGTCGCGATCGGAATGCCGACCGAGGTGTACATGATCGCGAAATCGATCCCGAACTCGTCGAGCCGGGCTCGAATGAGGTTCGGCAACATGGTCGTTGCCCGTTCGCGGGCGTCCGCCGTGTTGACCAGCCACGATGGTGGCCGCATCAACCGACGTTTCTGTCGTGCCGCGGCGTCGAGCGCATACCAGCCTTCGGCGTCATCGTGATAGGGGCTGTTGGCCTCGTGTATCTGCCGGTAGCGTTCGGCGAGCTTGGTCCCGCCGACCTGCCGCAAGTAATCCAAGAAGACCGTTAGGATTTCGACGATGTGGCCGTCGCCATCGATAATGGGGTGGCCGAGGGATTCGCGGATTTGTGCGGCAGTGTTGCTGCTCATGGCGTCGCTCCACGGGGGCATGGGAAAGGGCCGCATCCTAGCCTGCCACCATCGACTTGGCTTGGCTCTCACGGCACAGGTAGGGCGCAAACTTATCCACAATTGACGCAAATTAGCGATTTACAGGCTGTATTATGCGTTTTTGCATATCGTTCTTGCGACCTTCGGTGATGTGGCGGCCTCCAACGTCTGCCTGAGCTTTAGTTCTGAAAATAGAGCCTCTTGGGGAGGGCAGGACATGCTTCATCAAACGGATCAGGCGCTCGAACATCAAAAGGAATCGGCGCCGCCGCTGCCCTATCCGATGGCTCGACCCACACGGGCGCGTGCCGAAAAAGTGCTTGGGGCCCCTGGTTTTCCGACCTCCTTGGCGGCGGCCATCTTGGGTGACCCGCCGGCCGATCCGATCGCGCGACTTAGCCCGCGAGAGACGGACTGTCTCGAATGGACCGCGCAGGGAAAGACGACTTGGGAAATCGCCCAAATCCTCTGCCTGTCGGACTCGACCGTGAACTACTACATCCGCAACGCGATGACGAAGTTGGCCGTTCATACCAAAGCGCACGCCGTCTCCAAAGCGGCCGTGCTGGGCATGTTCGGATGACACCGTCGCGGGCCTGGCCAACACGCGACGGCCATTGCCTTACCGAATTGAGGGCCGGGTCTGAGACGGCCTTTGGTCGTTCTTCGGCCTTGCTCTTCCTGTACCGCACCCAGGAACGCAACTCGGGCTTCGGCCAGGCCGGCGGCGGGCACCGACCTCCTCTGGGGTCCGTCACCCGACCCGCGCCCTCAATGCATCACTTCCCTGGAAGGAGGAGAAAACGAAGGAAGCCACAAACGGACTTGGAACCGCCCGTTGGATTCGACTCAAGCAACTCCTGCTTTCGTTGGGCTTGCACAAACGAAAGGCCGGCGGTGCGACGCGCAGCGCCGCCTATTCCGACTATTGGCAGGTCCGCAATCATCGCGCTGCGGCGCCGAACCGCAAGTAGCCGTCACAACGCCGCCGGTCGCGCCGGCGGTCAAGACAAAAGACCCAAAACGGGCATCGATGGACCTGACCGCTCCATCGGCAAAGGGAGGTCCGCATAATGTTTACGTACGAAGTCTATATTTTTGAAGGTGGTCGCTGGATTCTTGAGTCGTCTTACACCGCGGATCAACGGGGTGATGCGCTCAATCTCGCGAAACGGATCGAGGCGAACCAAAGCGCCAAAGGCGTTCAGGTTATCCGCGAGCGGCTTGACGATATGGCGCGAGTGGAGCGAACGACGGTATACAACACCTGGCGTCGTCGCAAAGCCAAAGCGTGGCGCGCGGCCCGCGGGGAGGCGCCAGGCCCCTACGCCGATCTCCTAGCGTCGGAAGCGGCGGAAGAAGAGCTCCTGCCGGAACCGATTTACCCCGACCTAACGCCAACGCCGAATGATCCGCACCGTGTTGGCCGGGTTGTCACCAAGCTCGTCGCGATTACGGTTGCCAGCCTGGGGCTTGCGTCACTCATTACGGCCGTTCATAGCGGTGCCTCGGCGGGCGCGTTTGGGCTCTAAGCACCATGACCCCGCAAGATTTTGTCGAAATGCTTCGACGCCATGATCGTTTCCTGAACCGCCAGAGCGGCGGGCAGCGCGCGGTCCTGACGAATTTCGATCTATCCGGCTTGCGTCTGGCGAACCTGAATCTGAGGGAAGCAAAGCTCACCGGAGTAAACTTTCGCGGCTGCCATTTCGTCAACGCTGACTTTTCATTTGCCGATCTTTTCGCGGCTGATTTCGGTAACGCCGAACTGCGCGGGGCCAATCTCCGTCGGGCGGATCTGCGCGGCACCCGGCTATGTGAAACCATTTTGCGCGACGCCAATCTGAAAGAAGCAGACCTGCGCCCGGGCGCGTTGGTCATCGACCAACAACAGCCGCGGAACGGCAGCAAGGTCGACTTTACGGTCGAAAAGACCACCGAAGGTAATGATCGGATCGTCGACTTGACGGGGGCAGACCTATGTCGGGCGAATCTTGAGGCCGCCAAGTTGCAGAACGCCAAGATGGAGGGGGCCGACCTCAATCGAGCGAATCTGAATCTTGCTCGTTTTGAAGGCGCCAACATGCGGGGCGCAGTTCTTTCGGAAGTGCGTCTAACCGGTGTCGATTTGGCCGGCGCCAAAGTCAGCGTGGCGTCTGCGGGGTGGCCGCACGCCCTGCGGGACACGATGCGCCAGCACGCGTTGTGGTCCGATTCGGACGGTCGCAAGGGACGGCGTGCAGAACTGGCCGGCGCCGATTTGCAAGGGCTTGATCTTTCCCACGCCTTCCTCTCGGGGGCCGACCTCGCAGCGGCAAACCTGTCTGGCGCGAACCTAAGCGATACCGAATTTGTTTCGGCCAACCTTAGCGGGGCCAATCTAGAAGGTGCTTATCTATCGCGAACGGATCTGTCGGGAACGAAGCTGACAGGTGCCTCCATGCGTGGCGCTGTGTTGACAAGTGTCCGGATGGAACCAGTAGTGCAGCACCGACGGGGTGGCCAAGGGACGAAGCTCGTAAAAACGAATTTGTCGAACGCAGACTTAACCAGCGCACAAGCTGCGTACACGTCCATGCACAAAGCCCGGTTGGACGGTCTGAAGTACGACGGGATCGTCGAGGCGATTAGCGATCATATGCACCGTCTTCAGACAGCCTAGGCTCTTGCGCTTTCCCGTGTTCGGGTGACACGCTGGGCCGATGAAGCCAAACCCAATCCACTACGCCTACGCCGATCTTGAAGACGGGCAGGTTCACTACCGTTGCACCGGGCAATCTGGCGCTGCGTTGGCATGCTTTCATCAAACGCCGCTTTCCTCCCGGATGTATGACCGTGCGCTGCCTGAGCTCGGCACGCGGCACCGCGCGTTTGCTTTCGATACGCCAGGGTATGGCGCGTCGACCCCGATCCAGCCAGGTCCGCCAACCGTTGAGGCCTATGCAACGCAGTTGGTCGCGGCGATGGACGTTATTGGGTTGGAACGCGTTGCTGTCTGCGGGTTTGCCACGGGGGCGGCAATTGCCGTGGCGGTGGCGCACCAACTTGGTCAACGCGCAACGCATCTAATCCTTTCCGGCACGCCTCTTCTCAGTAAGTCGCGTCTGAAAATGTTTGCCGAGAACCTAGGCGAACCGAACCTGGAAGCGAGTGGTCGTCATTTGAACCAAGTTTGGGATAGTCGAATGGAGAACTATGGGCCCGGGAGCGATCTCGACCAGGTTCAGATGGCGGTAGCGGAGACGATCCGGGTCTATGACCGGTTCAACTGGGGCCTCCACGCTGTCGCGCGTTACGACTTGGCCGCGACGCTGCGCGAGCTCGATCTGCCGTCGCTCTTTATCAGCGCTGAACACGACAAGCTGGCTCCCGAGAATAGTGACGCGGCGAGCCTTGTGCGTGGTGCGCGCGAACTGTTCATGCCCAAGGCACAACCGCAGGTGTGCTGGACCGACCCCGAACGGTTTGCCGAAGAAGTGACAAAGTTCATTGGGTCGGTCGACTGATCACTTTGCATGACATGACGCCATTGCTGCGGGTGTTTGCGCGCTACCGACTCAACGCCCTTTTGACGCTCGATGTCGCCGCCGCTCAAAGAGCGACCCTCATGAAGCTGGTTAGTCGGGCTCGGAACACGACATTTGGCCGCGACCATGACTTCTCAGGCGTTGCTGGGGTGGCTGATTTTCAGCGTCGCGTACCGCTACGGGTTTTTGAAGATTTCTGGTCGACCTATTGGGCGCGCGCGTTTCCCAATCTCGTCGACGTTTCTTGGCCGGGGCTAATACCGTTTTTTGCACTCACGTCGGGGACGTCCTCCGGGCGAAGCAAATACATTCCCGTCAGTCGCGAAATGCTCCGCAGCAACAGAAAGGCGGCGACAGACCTCTATGCGTTTCATTTGCGTGCCAGTGCCGAAAGCCACGTTCTGGCAGGCAAGAGCTTGATGCTCGGTGGCAGCTCACGCCTCGAGCAGGAGGCGCCCGGCGTATTCAGCGGCGATCTTAGCGGCATCATGGCGACCTCGGTGCCCTGGTTTGCACGGTCGCGCTATTTCCCGCCTCCGGAATTGGCGCAACTCGAAGACTGGGAAGAAAAGATGGCGCACGTCGCGGCCCGTTCGCGGCACGAAACCATTCGCGCAATCGCCGGGACAACAAGCTGGTTGTTGCTGTTTCTAGATCAGGTTCTGCGGGATGCACACGGCGACACGTTGTCGGATGTCTATCCGGATCTCGATCTTCTGGTCCATGGCGGCGTCAGCTTCGAGCCCTACCGCGCGCGTTTTGAGGCGCTGTGCGCGGGGTCCCGTACCGATGTTCGCGAAGTCTATCCCGCGAGCGAGGGATTCGTCGCGATTGCCGACGGACGCCCGGAAGATGGGTTACGGCTTTCGCTAGATCACGGGATTTTCTTTGAGTTCGTGCCGATATCTGATTTGAACCTGGCAACACCGAGACGGCATTGGATTGCGACCGTCGAAGAGGGGGTCGAGTACGCGATCGCTGTAACAACGTGTGCCGGCCTTTGGTCCTACCTGATTGGCGATACCGTCCGGTTTGTTGATCGCGCGAAAGCGCGCATTGTCGTGACCGGTCGAACCGCGCAGATGCTGTCAGCGTTTGGGGAGCATCTTATCGTTTCGGAATTGGACCGGGCCATTTCGGAGGCGTGTCAGGCAACGGGGTGCACCATGTCGGATTATGCGGTAGGTGCCGTGTTGCCGCGCGAGGGAAGTCCCAGGGGACACCACGTATTGGTCGTTGAGTTTGCAGACCACACGCCCGATTCAGATCGCTTCACGACCCTCGTCGATCAAATGCTTCAAGACGAAAACGATGACTACCGGGCGCACCGGTCGGGCGATTTCGGTGTCGGCCCGCCCGCGCTTGTGGTCGGGCCGCCGGGTATATTCGCGGCCTGGATGAAAAGCCGAGGCAAGCTAGGCGGCCAGAACAAGGTTCCGCGCATCATTACCGATGCAGCCCTCCTCGCCGACCTATGGGCCTTTGCCGAAGGATTTCGCGACTAGGTTCAGAGGCGCAGAATCTTGTTGCGTCCCCTTCCGGAAGGCTCTATTTCGCTTCTCCGCGGAGACGCTCAGCTACGTTCAGTGGGGGCGTCTTTCGCTGTTTTGGATCTGGCGGCAGCGCCGTTTCTGTGGGTGCTCGGCACGACCGGGCATATCGGGGAGGACCTAATGGAAGCGCTCAAATTTGTGGAACCGTCGATGTCGCGACGGATCGATATTGGGACCCACGTGATCGGCGACCTCTCCGGTGTCGATACGCATCTCCTGATGGATGAACGTCTCCTAATGAACGTTCTGAAGGAAGCACTTGAAGCACAGTCATTCATGATCTTGGGTGAGCAGAGCTACAAGTTTCCGGGCGACGAGTCCGGGGTGACGGGCTTCTATATTCTTTCCGAGAGCCACGCCGCATTTCATAGCTATCCCGAATACGGCTACATCGCGTTGGATATCTTCTCATGCGGTGACTCGCGACCCGACTACGTCGTTGCCCACGTCGCACGGGCCCTGGGGGCAGACGAGGCTGCTACTGAGACGCTCGACCGACGCGCCTCTGTGTAGGCTCTGATACTACCCGACCTGCGCGCCCGGAAGGTGGGCGATGGCATTTGCGTAGTAGCCGACGAGGGGCCGGTCGCTCGGATTAATCGGGTAGAGTCCATCCTCTTCCAAGACAATGTGGCGCAGCGTCAGCATGCCGAGTCCGACGCCCACGGCATAGTCGCGGTCGGCTCTTGGCAGGTAGACCTGAGCGCCTTCCGCTTCCAGCGACTTCATCAAGGCGAACACCGATGCCTTGATCTCCAGTTCGCTAACCGGTTGGTCATTCTTGGAGAGAAGCACGGTCGACACGAGCGCCACCGGCGTGACCGGAATGACGGTGCCAACGGCCTCCATGAGGTGTCGGCCGAGGGTTTCAATTTGGGCAAACCGCTCCGGGGTTTCGTCTGCGGCGAACTCGGTTCCTTCGGCGGCGAGGTAGTGGGTCATCGAGATCGGGGTGCCAAAATTGACACAAGCGTAACCAAACCGATGCCAGCGCCGCCGCAAAAAGAGGACGACTTGGTGGCCGAGAAAACGAACGGTCCTAGCTAGGGCAGACACCGTGCCGATACGCGGCAGTTCCTTGTTGAGGGACCGCAATAGGGTACGGTCCTCGAGTACGCGGTCGTAGTTGATCCCCACCGGAATGAACACAAGGTCGCGGCCGCTTGCTGGGTCAAAGGCGCCGACCATGTACGAGAGCAACCCAAGGCGTCGCTCGCGCAACCGACCATCGCGGCTCAATCCTCCTTCCGGATAGACCGCTTGCACCACGCCGCCGTCGGTTGCCATTTGGACGTAGCGGGCAAGCACCTTCCGGCAGAGCGGGCTGCCGGATTTGCGCCGGATGAAGTAGGCGCCCAGGGTGCGGATCAATGTTTGTAACGGCCAGATTCGTGCCCATTCACCAACCGCGTAACTCAGCGCTGCTGTGGAGGCTGCCAAATATCCAACGAGGACGTAGTCTATATTGCTGCGATGGTTCATGACGAACACAACGGACGCGTACTCAGGCACGGAAGAGAGCCCTTTCGGGTCGGCATAACCCAGGCGGACGCGGTGAAGCGAGCGGGCCACCTGTCGGGCGAACCAATACCCGATACGAAAGTAGGCATAGGCGTTGAACGACGGCACGATCTTGCGGGCATACCGCGCCACCTCGCGGACCACAGCCTCGCACGGTTTGCCCGTCGCTTCCGCTTCAGCCTCGGCGGCTTTGATGATCTCGGGGTCGTAGGTTAGGCGATCAATCAGGACCGCCCGGCGCGTTAGCCTAAAAGGTTCAATTCGAAGCTGTAGCCGCTTGTTGAGGTCGTTGATGACCCGGTTGACCCGGCGCCGCAGATACCAACGCACGCTGGGAATGAGAAGGCGGTCGAGCGCCGCCCAGGCGGCCACCACCCCGACCAGCGCAATAGCCCAGATCGGGATTGGAATTGTCTCGAACATGTCACCTCCAATGAAGATCTTAGCAGCCCTTGCCGTCCTGGACCGGGCATCCACTTGATCCCGCCCGGGGTATCTAATTTGGCGGTTGAGGGGCGTGGCTCCGACCGCTAGAACCCTAGGCGGAGGTCGACAATTTGAACTTTTCTGCTCCGTCCCGTCATCGGAACGGTGATCGAATCGCTGTCGTGGGGGCTGGCATCGCCGGCCTCGGCTGCGCGTGGCTGCTCTCCAAGCGCCATCGTGTCACCGTCTATGAAGCTGAACCGCGACTTGGTGGGCACAGTCACACGGTCGATGTGGAGGTGGGGGGTCGGACGATCACCGTCGATACCGGGTTCATTGTCTACAACAACGTCAATTACCCGAATCTGATCGAATTGTTCGAGACCCTTGCCGTGCCGACCGAACCCAGTGACATGTCATTTTCGGTCTCGCTCGATGGTGGGAAATTCGAGTACGCAAGTCCCTTGCCGACGGGGCCTTTCTGCCAACCGGCGAATCTGTTGCGGCCTCAGTATCTCCGGATGCTGGTCGACATCGTCCGGTTCTATCGTCATGCCCTGCGAGTTCAGAAGGCGGGTGTTGCCGGTGGCCTAACGGTGCGGGCGCTGCTCGAGCAGGGCGGTTATTCAGATACCTATTGGTATCTCCATATTCTGCCCATGGCGTCAGCGATCTGGTCGACCCCGGTCGACCAGATTCTCGAGTTCGACGCTGCGAGTTTTATTCGGTTTTACGACGAGCATGGTCTGTTGCGATTCCGTGACAGGCCGAAATGGCGCACGGTCACCGGCGGCAGCCGCGCCTATGTCGAAAGACTGGCGGCCGCGATTGAGGGAAACATCCGTACTGGCGCGGCCGTCCGGGCGGTTCGGCGAACGCCAAACGGTGTTACGGTCATGACGGATGACGACGAACAAGGTTTCGATCATGTCGTGTTTGCGACCCACGCCGACAGAACTCTGACGATTCTGGGTAAGGGTCGGACCGTTGCGGAACACGCGGCACTTGCGCCCTTCTCTTATGCACGGAGTGCCGTGACCCTTCATCAGGACGACAGGCAAATGCCGGTGCGAAAAGCCGCCTGGTCGAGTTGGAACTACCAGGCGCGAACCGGCATGGATTCGAGCCGACCTGTTCCGGTGACCTATTGGATGAATCGGCTGCAAAACATTGATCGATCGATTCCGTTATTCGCGTCGCTGAACCCCTGGACACCACCTCCGCCAGATCGGGTCCTCGGTCGTTACGACTATGAGCATCCCGTGTTTTCCCGCGACACCGTGATTGCGCAACAGGCGCTCTCGGTGCAGCAGGGATCTCGCAACACGTGGTATTGCGGTGCCTATTGTGGACTCGGTTTCCACGAAGATGGATTCAAATCAGGCATTCGGGTTGCCCGCTCGCTGGGCGCCGAAACGCCGTGGTTGGCTGTCGACAGCGATCCGTTTGAGGTCAGGGAGTCGGTTGTGGCATGACCGGGCTCCCCGCATCCTGCCTCTACGTCGGCAAGGTCATGCATGCACGGCTCAAGCCGGCAAAGCATCGCTTCGTTTACCGAGTCTTTTCTCTTTTCCTCGATCTGGATTCGTTGGCGACCCTCTCCAAGAAACTGCGCTTCCTGTCTGTGAACCGATTCAACGTCTTGAGTTTTCATGAGCGCGATCACGGAGACGGCTCAACCAACCTCAAGGACTGGGTCCGAGGTCATCTGAGGGACGCCGGATATGCCGCCGACGGCCCGATCTTCATCCAGTCTTACCCACGTTTGTGGGGGTACGTCTTCAACCCGCTCAGCGTCTACTATTGCTATACCCAAAGTGGGACGCTGGAGGCGATTTTGCATGAGGTCAGCAATACCTTTGGCGATCGTCACTCCTACCTGCTGCCGGTAATGCCTGGCGGCGAAGGGGGGCCAATTCATCAGTCCTGTGCCAAGAAACTCTACGTCTCACCGTTCAATCCGGTGGACCACCGGTATGATTTCAAGGTCCGCGAACCGGACGACCGGTACGCCATCGGCATTCGCGAATTCGATTCCGAGGGTGAGGTTCTTGTCGCGACGTTTGACGGGCGGCGGCGGGCGCTTTCAGATGGCACTCTGGCACGGGCGGTGCTCACGCATCCGCTGATGACGCTGAAAGTCATCATGGCGATCCACTGGGAGGCCTTCCGGCTGTGGCGTAAGGGCGTACCCGTCGCAAAACGACCCGAACAGCCGGTTGGCGAGATATCGGTGCAGGGTCCCGCGGGCGGGTCAGCGCCGGCGACCGACCAGAGTCCGGCAATCCAAACCCAAGAAATTCGCGTTTCCTCTTATTGATCAAAGGAGCGGCAGATTTCAATGCATGACGCCACAATCACGCACGACACCGCGGCGGCGGATGCCCGAAGCATTCCGTGGCTCTACCGCCGATTTGTGCGCGGGTTCCAGCGCCGATTTCAGGCCGGAACTTTGCACTATGTTCTTCCGAGCGGCGCGAAAGGAACGATCCATGGTAGTGAAGAAGGCCCGGAAGGCACCATCATTCTGCACCGCTGGCGCGCGGTTCGACGACTGATCTTTCGCGGCAGCCTTGGATTCGCCGAAGCCTATCTGAACGGAGACTGGGAGAGTCCTGACCTACCGACCTTTGTTGAGTTGGTCACACGGAACGCCGTTAACCGGCGCGTCGGTACGTTTTGGCAGCGTGTGTCCGACCGTATTCGGCACAATCGGCGCAGCAACACAAAAAATGGCAGCCGTCGAAATATCGCCGCGCATTACGACTTGGGGAATGACTTCTACGCCCAGTGGCTCGACCCTTCCATGACCTATTCTTCAGCGGTGTTTCCGGAAGACGCCGAGTTGTTGGAAGAGGCGCAGTCGACCAAGTATGCCCGTTTGCTCGATTTGATCTCAGCAAAGCCCGGCGACCGCGCGCTTGAGATCGGGTGCGGGTGGGGTGGCTTTGCGGAATTCGCCGCGCGACGCGGTGTTGCGGTGACCGGCATCACCATTTCGCCGGCACAGTTCGAATTTGCCCAACAACGGATCGAGCGCGCAGGGCTCTCGAATCTTGTGGATATCCGTTTATGCGACTACCGCGACGTAGAGGGGTCGTTCGATCATGTCGTATCCATTGAGATGATCGAGGCCGTCGGTGAGACCTATTGGCCGGTCTATTTCGATCGCATTGCGCGCTGCGTGCGTCGCGGCGGTCGGGTGGCCATCCAAGCGATCACAACACGCGACGAACACTTCGCTCATTACAGGCGTCGAGCGGATTTTATTCAGACGTATATTTTCCCTGGCGGGATGTTGCCGTGCCGTCGCGCGCTACGAGAACATGCACACCGCGTCGGGCTCAAGTGGGTTCAGGACGACGGCTTCGCGCCCCACTATGCGCGGACGCTCGGCGAGTGGCGCGAGAAGTTCCTGGCCGCGTGGCCGCACATTCGCACGATGGGGTTTGACGAACGCTTCCGCCGACTATGGGAGTTCTATCTCGCAAGCTGCGAAGGAAGCTTCCGGGCGCGCGGCATCGATGTTCTCCAGATCGCGCTGGTCAAAACCTAACTAAGGGCTTTTGTCGACCGGCGAATCAGTGGGAAGTAGGCGGCGTACGGCAAGCACCGCAAGAACTTCATCTGCCAGGCGAACCGCTTTGGAAAGGTGATCTCGAATCGGTCGGACATGAGCCCGCGATAGAAGGCCCGCGCGGCGGCATCCGCTTTCATCAGGAAGGGCATCTTGAAGTCGTTGTTGGCGGTAAGCGGTGTTTCGACAAACCCGGGGTCCACCAGCTGCAACTTAACGTTGACGCGATCGAGGTCGAACTTCAGCGATTCGCACATGTTGATCAGGGCGGCCTTAGTCGCCCCATAGGCGGACGCTGCCGGCAGCCCTCGATAGCCCGCCACCGAAGAAACCACCGCGATATGGCCGGATTGCCGCGCGATCATGTCCGGCATTGCCGCATCGAGAACATGCACGGTGCCCATGAGGTTGACATCCACAATGCGCTGAAAGGTCTCGACGCTGAAGTCACGCGCCCCAAACGGCGTGTAGGTCGCGGCGCAGGTAACGCATAGATCGATCTGGCCGAGCATTGCGGTGGCGTCGCGGTATGCAGCGCGCGTGGCGGCCGGGTCGGTGACATCGACGGCGACAGATTGGATCGTGCCAGGTGCAGCGGCGCCCGCGCTGACGACCTCGGCGAGGGCGGATTCGCCGCGTGCGCTGATGACCACGTCGACCCCGTTTCTGGCGAGTTCGAGCGAGAGTTCGCGGCCGATGCCGGTGCTCCCACCGACGATCCAAGCCTTGTTAAAACGCCTTTCTGCCATTTATGCCTCTATACCGCTCTTCCGTGGGTTAGTATTGGGCGGGCCACGATCACCGAGACGGAGAATAGAGGAACGATGCAACGGTTGCCGGGAATATCGAAAGCGGTTTGGCGGCCCATTGCCGGTGCCCTCGTGGTTGTCATTGCGGCGCTGCTGTCCCAGCCGGCCGTCAGCATGGAGCCCTACGACGGGAAGCTCGCCTTCGACGTGATGCGCGGCGACAAATCAATCGGCACGCATGTGATCACGTTTCGAGAGGTTGGCGATGAAACCCACGTCGATATCGACATTCGTCTTGCCGTTAAGATAGGGTTTTTGACCGTGTTTCGATATGAACACAAGAATAACGAAATATGGCGGGATGGGCGTCTGATCTCCGTCACAACAGATACAGATGACAATGGCAAAGAGTTCGCCTTGAGAGCTCAGAGGCAGCCTGATGGTTTTCATGTGAAAACCCTGGTGGAGGAAGACGTCGTGCCGGCCCCGATTGTCCCGACCAGCTACTGGAACCCGGTTATCCTCCAAGACCTACGTTGGTTCGATACGCAGCGCGGCATCCTTCTCGATGTTGATGTAACCCCCGGAGATGTCGAACTCGTGGCCTTGGCGAACGGACAGTCCATTGAGGCGCAGCGTTACGAGGTTTCCGGTGATCTCAACATCACGGTCTGGTACACGCCGGAAGGGGAGTGGGTGAAGCTGGCCTTTCCAGCACGCGGCGCCGACATCGAATACGTTCTGACCGACGGCTATACCGGCACACGCCTGACGCAAGCGCAGTGACGGACATTTCATCGAAGGCCGCTGCGTACGCCGCCTATTTCGAACGCGTCTCGCTCGACAACTTGAACGAGCTTCGCGATCTTTGCGCGCCCGACGTCCGGTTTCGTGATCCCTTCAACGATGTGCGGGGCCACGATCAAATCGTTCGTGTCTTTGCCAAGATGCACGAAGACCTAGCCGAGCCGACATTCGAGGTGATCGATACCGCGGTTTCAGGCTCGAATAGCTATATCCGCTGGGTCTTCCGGTTCAAGAACAAGAAAAACGGTGCGCCGTTCTCAATTGATGGAATGACCGAGGTCCACTTTGATGATGCCGGTCGCGTGACCGCGCATCTCGATCATTGGGATGTCGCGTCGCAACTCTACGAACGTGTCCCCGTGCTGGGTACGGTGTTACGAGCTATCCGGCGCCGCCTCGCGCTCAAGGAATGACTGGGCGCGCGGCCGAGTCACGTCGGTCCTTGGCGGCGATTAGGCGGCGAATCTGGGCTTGTTTGGCGGCCGTGAGGGGAAAGCGCCACATCAAGGCGATGGCGGCCACTTTGAAGATCACCGGGACGATGGCGTAGAGAATTGCGAGGGTCAGCAATGCGCCCGGCAAGTTGTCGCCAACGACACGTTGGAAATCGACCCATTCAAGGATGGGGAAGGCGATCCCTGCGGCCAGCGCCAACGACAATTTGAGCGCGATCGACCAAACAGCGAAAAACACTCCGGTGCGCTTCTCGCGATGCCGCAGTTCATCGAGGTCGACGACATCGGCTTGCATCGCCGGCGGCAGCACCAAGTCGGCGCCCAACCCGAACCCTGTGAAAAGCGAAATGGTTAGTAGCCACCAGGCGTCGCCCTCTCCGAGCAGTGGGACCCAAATGAAGAAGGCGCATACCAAGATCATGGCAAGCGTCCACACCCGATGTTTCCCAAAACGCTTCGAAAGAACCAGCCAGAACGGAACGCTGACCAACGCCATCACAAAATAGGCGCCAAGGATCCAACTAAGCATCGTGTCGTCGGCGCGCAGGTTGTGCTGCACGAAGAGCAAGAACAGAGTGATCGGAAAGCCGTTTGCCAGGCTGTTCAGGAAGAACGCCGCGACCAAACGTTGAAACGGCTTGTTACTACGCACGGCCGCTCGGGCACGGCTGAACGTTAGGCGTTGCTCAAGCGACTTGGGTTGATCGGGGACAAAACGGACTGCGATAGCTACCGAGATTGGCAGCGTGACCACGACAATGAGGGCCGTGATGCGCAGCGCTTCGGCGCGGTCGCTCTGCAACACCGCGACCAACACTGCCGCCGTGATGCCACCGACGAGGACGAATATCTCTCGGAATGAGGTTACGCGGGCACGTTCGTGGTAGTGGCCCGAGATCTCTGCCCCCCAGGCGTTGTACGGGATCAGGATCATTGTGCCGCCGATATAGAGTGCGATTGTCCACCCCAGCAGATAACCGCCACCAACACCTTCTCCTGGCACCAACAAGAACCACGAACTAATCAGCGCAAGCGGGGTGCCCGCGATCATCCAGGGCCGCCGCCGTCCCCATGGTGTGTTGATGTGATCGCTGAGAATGCCAACCAGCGGGTCCGAGACAGCATCCCATATGCGTGACCCCAGCAGCACCGCGCCGACAAGACCGAGACCAAGGCCGAGGTCCTGGGCGTAGAACGTCGGCAGTAGCACAAAAAGCGGAAAGGTCAGGATGGTGGTGGGGAGGCTCGGCAACCCATAAGCGAGAAGCGTCGTCAGCCGCAGGGATGCCGCTTGCGTATCGTCTCTAGCGGCCATGGAAGTGAAGCATCGATAAACCAATCTGAGTGCAAATCGTGCCCACCCTAACCACAGCGGGCTGTGTGAACTAGGCCGGAGCTCCGGGACCTGGGGCCGGCTTCATTAATCGCCGATAGTCACGCGTTCGTGGGGTCGGCGGCGACCAGATTCCGCATGACGCCGCGGCGCAGGCCGCGTTACCTTGGTCTCTAGGTCGGCGCGCATCCGGGGCAGGGTCGCGCGTAGCGGTGCGCTGCCATGGCGCACCAAGAAACACGAGGTCGGGATTTGATGAACGGACTGGCGAAGCGTCTTGTCGGCGTGCCTATTCTGGCTGCTGCGGTTTTGATCGCGCAGGGGTCGGGTGTCTCCGCGCAAGAACTGCCTGGACGGGCAGCGGCACTGGATGCCAACAAGAATGGTTTGATCGACCGCGATGAAGCGCGCGGCCCACTCGCCTCGAATTTCGACACTATCGATCGGGACAAGAGTGGCGGTATTGACGGGGCCGAACTGTCGGCGTTTTTCGGCGGTGGTGGCAACGGTGCGGCGGTGGTCGCCGATGCCGTCGTGGAGGAGGACCTCAGCCAAACCACGCCGGTGATCGGACAACTCGTGGCGCGTCAAGTCGGGCCGGTGGCGGCGCGGGTCTCAGGGCCGGTAGAGTCGGTGCAGGTCCAGGTCGGCGATCGCGTCGAGAAGGGTGATGTGCTTGTCGTTATCGCATCGGACAGACTTCAATCCGAGAGCGATCGCAATTTTGCCCTCGTCGATCAAAAACAAGCCATGGTCGCAATTGCCGAAGCCGAGCTGGAAAAGCTTCGACAAGAACGGCAGCGAATCGACGATCTCCGTCAATCTTCGGCTTTCTCGCAAAAGCGCCGCGACGATGTCGTTCAGGACGTCGCGATGAAACAAGGGAGCTTGGCGAACCGCACGGCGGAACTCGCCCAAGCCGTCGAACAGTTGAACAGAGCTAACATCGATCTGCGGGATGCGGTTGTTCGGGCGCCCTATGCAGGTGTCGTCACGGCGAAATCCACCGAAGTTGGGGCGTATGTCGGGGTCGGATCACCCGTGGTGACGCTGGTCAATCAAGAGACCCTCGAGATCGAAGCCCAGGTGCCCACCAATCGATTGGGCGGCTTGCAACCCGGAGCCGAGCTCCAGATCGCCCTCGACGACGGGACGCGTCACAAAGCTGTCGTCCGTGCGGTTGTGCCCGAGGAAAACCCTTTGACGCGCACGCGGGCCGTTCGATTGACACCGATACTTGGCGATGTCCTGAAACAGCCGGCTTTGTACCAAAGTGTAATCGTGGATGTCCCGATCGGCGGTGGCGGCAAGGTCGTCACCGTTCACAAAGACGCGGTGACCCGAGACGAAGGGCGGCCCTTGGTCTTTGTCATAAATGGCGGGCGGGTCGAACGTCGGGACGTGGTCTTGGGCGAAAGCGTTGGCCAGCGGTTTACGGTCGTCACCGGGCTGCGGGCCGGTGAACGGGTGGTCGTGCGCGGCAATGAACAGCTTTCGTCCGGCGACGCGGTGAGGATCGTGAGCGAAACCGGCGACGCGGCGGCTCAAAGGACGAACTAGTGAACATCATCCTGCTCTCCATCCAGCGACCGATCGCGGTGATCGCGGCGGTGATCATGGTCGTTCTGTTCGGCTGGGTGTCGCTCGATCGCATCCCCATTCAAATGGCGCCTGATGTGCGGCAGCCCGTGATCCGTGTGGCAACGAATTGGCCGGGCGCAGCACCTGCAGAAGTGGAGCGAGAGATCATCAACCGTCAGGAAGAAGTCCTGAAGGGGATCGAGGGGCTCCAGCGCATGGAGTCTACGGCGCGCAACAATCAAGGAAGCGTTGAACTGGAGTTCACGCCGGACGCCGACCTTAATCGCTCGCTCTTGCTTGTCGCAAACCGGTTGGACCGGGTGACGGGCTATCCGGAGGAGGCGGACGAACCGACCTTAAGCACCTTCGGGACCGAGGATAATTCCATCGCGTGGTTCACGTTGCGTCGTGCGCCCGGCAACACACAGGACCTCACAAGCTATTCGGGTTTTTTGCGCGACGTGGTGCAGGACGGGATAGAGCGAGTGGATGGCGTTGCCGGGGTCAACGTCTGGGGTGCCACCGAACAGGAAATGCGGATCGAAATCGATCCCGAGCGACTCGCTCGTTACGCATTGACGGTAAACGACGTCGTTAGCCGTTTGCGGTCCGCCAATACCTCGATCACAGGCGGCGATGTCGACGAGGGCAAGCGGCGTTATGTCGTTCGGACCGAGGGCGACTTCACCTCCGTCGACCAGGTGCGTTCCATTCTGTTGCGGAGTGATACGTTGGGCGTCGGGGTTGGCCGGGTCGCACTTGGCGATATCGCCGATGTCTTTGTTCAATTCAAAGAACGGAATGCCATCGCCAAGACGATGGGCGATCCGTCGATGACTATGAGCATCACCGGGCAGCAAGGCGCCAACGTTATCGAAACCATGGAGCGCATCCGCGCCAAGGTGCGCGAGCTTTCGGACGGACCGCTCAAAGAGGCTGGTCTCGTGGCGACACAGATTTTCGACGAGACCGATTACATCAAGTCGGCGATTAATCTCGTTCTCCAGAATGTTGTCGTCGGCGGCGCGTTGGCGATCATCGTGTTGCTGGTGTTCTTGCGGTCTTGGCGACCGACATTCGTGGTCGCGCTATCAATCCCAGTTTCTGTCGTTGGGTCATTTGTCGCCATGGCTGTCCTTGGCCGATCACTCAATGTCATCAGTTTGGCCGGTATTGCGTTTGCCGTCGGGATGGTCGTAGACGCGGCGATTGTCGTTTTGGAGAACATCTACCGACTTCGACAACAGGGTCGCTCGGCCTCCGAGGCTGCCTTTGAAGGGGCCTCACAGGTCTGGCCGGCGGTTCTCGTCTCGGCGCTCACCACGGTGATGGTGTTCATCCCCATCTTGGCGATGGAGCTGGAGGCGGGCCAACTGTTCCGCGATATCGCCGTCGCGATCTCCGTGTCGGTCATGCTGTCGTTGCTGGTTTCGGTCACGCTTATTCCCGCGCTTGCCAACCGCTTGCTGGCGGGCGGCGAGGCAAATCTCAACAAGGGATTTCCGCTACCGGGGATCGATCAGTTTGGCCGCTCCTTCTCTGCGTTCTGGGTCTGGTTCTCGCGGCTTGTTGTGGCGCGCAAGGGCATAGCGGCAAGTGTCATCCTGGTCGTCACCGGTACTGCCGTGGTGTTCTCTGCAAGCGTTCTTCCGAAGGTCGACTATCTCCCGACGGGGAATCGAAACTTCGTCTTTGGCTTCATTCAACCGCCCTCCGGATACAACCTCCGCACCACCGAGACGATTACCAATCGCATCGAGTCGGGCACGCGCGAATATTGGGCCAATGACGAGCAGGGCAATGTCCTTGAGATCGACGGAACGCCACTGCTCAAACATTATTTTTCGATCGCGCTGCAGGGACGCGCGTTTGTCGGCGGGACCACAGTCGACGAGGGGCGCGCAAGTGAGATCATTCCGCTGCTCCAGAACCCGGCACGAGGCGAACCCGGTACGCTCGCGTTCATGTTTCAGCCGTCGCTCTTTGGGCGATCGATTGGCGGCGGCCGGTCCATCGATATCGACATATCCGGGGCCGACCTAAGGGTCTTGTTTGATGTGGCCCAAGGAACCTTCGACCGCATTCAACAGGTCTTGCCGTTCAGCGAAGGGCATCGAACCCGACCGCGTCCGGGGCTGGAATTTGGGGCACCCGAGGTTCGAGTCGTGCCTGATCGAACCCGTTTGGCAGACAACGGCCTTACCGCGCGCGACTTGGGTCAGACGGTCGATGCATTCAACGATGGATTGCGGGTGGCCGAAATCAACTTCGGCGGCAAGAGGATCGATTTGACGCTGGCCGGTGTTGCCCCGGCACAAGAACAAACTCAGGGAATCGGTGCCCTGCCGGTGGTGACACGTGAGGGTCGGATTGTTCCGGTTGAAAGTCTCGCCGCAGTGATCGTGACCTCGGGTCCGACGGAAATTCGACGGGTTGAGCGCGCCCGCACTGTGACCCTCCAGGTTTCCCCCGCTCGCACCATGCCGCTGCAAGAGGCGATCGACATTATCAACGAGCAAGTGGTGGGCCCGATGGTCTCGGCGGGTGTGCCCGACGGCGTTCGGTTCAATCTATCGGGCTCAGCGGACAAGCTGTCGCAAACCATGGACGAACTGTCGATCGACCTTCTCTTAGCGCTCGTCATCGTGTTTCTCGTGATGGCCGTGTTGTTCGAAAGCTTCATTTATCCGTTGATCATCATGTTGGCGGTCCCGGTCGCGGCGGCAGGTGGCCTTGCGGGGTTGGCCTTGCTCAATCTGTATGTCATCCAGCCGCTCGACATGCTCACGATGTTGGGTTTCGTGATTCTCATTGGGATTGTGGTCAACAACGCCATCTTGTTGGTGCACCAGACGCTGCATAACGTTCGCAAGGAGGGCATGACTCCGGAAGTTGCGATTGTCGAGGCCACACGAAATCGTATTCGACCAATTTTCAGTTCGACGCTCACCAGTGTCTTCGGCATGTTGCCACTGGTTGTTTTTCCGGGTGCGGGATCGGAACTCTATCGGGGTTTGGGTTCCGTAGTTGTGGGCGGCCTTGCACTCTCGGCCGTCCTCACGATGGCGATCGTCCCACCAATGATGTCACTGACGGTATCGTGGATAGAGGGTCGGCGATCAGATCGCGGTAGGAACCCAGCGGCCTCTCAATCGGCAGCGTGACGCAAGCTCTTTCGCGCCACCCCGAGCGCTAGAGCGCGGTGCCCTCGGTGTTTGCGCCCTCGAGACTAGCGCCTGTGGTATCCGCGTCGTTGACCTGGGCGTCCTTCAGATTCGCCTCGCGAAGGTCGCACTGGCGTAGATTGGCGCCGGTGAGGTTTGCGTTCGACAAGTCGCCGCGCATGATGATGGCGTTTGATAGGTTCGCGCCCGAAAGGTCCGCGTCGCTAAAATCGGTTTGCTCGGCGAGAATACCATGGAGATCGCCGTTGCGAATGTTGGCGTGGTGCAGGGTCGCGCCCGACATGGCGCTCTGACGGAGCGACGCGTCGCTTAGGTCCGACCGCCGTTTCTCGCCCGTGGACGCGCCTTTGGCGCCTAGAATATCGGTTGGCGCGAAGCGCGCGTCTTCGAGGCGCGCATGCCGTATCTTCGCGGATTTGAGCGAGGCGCCCACGAAATCGGCATGTCGTAAATGAGCTTCGTCCAACGTGGCCCCGTCGAGTTCAGCAAGAACGAGGAGAGCGCCCGCCAGATTCGCGCCTTTGAGGTTGGTACCAACAAGCCTCGCGCCACTAAGGTATGCACCGCCGAAGTTGCCGCTACTCAGGTCTCGACCGGCGAAGTCGCCGCGCGTTCCTTTGGCACCAAACGAATCGATCCATAGGGCGTGTTGGCGGAGAATCTTTTGAATATCCTCTGGTAGCGCCGCGCCGACCGTATTGATGTGGGCTGCGGACAATTCGGCTCCTTCGATCTTGGTGTTCAGCAGGAGGGCGCCGCGCAGATTGGCCTCTGTCGCGTCGGCGCCGCTCAAATCAGCGCCCGTCAAATCGCAGGCACCAAGGTTCCCCCGTTGGAGCCGGGCGTCGTTGAACGACGCAACGTCAAGCCTGGCACCATAGAGGATGGTGTTGACCTCCGAACGGTCCGCAGCGGTCGCGGGACGCAAGTCGGCACCGGCGAAGTTTGCCTCGGAGAGTTTCGCATTCGTTAGCTTCGCGCCACGCAGTTCAGCGCGTTCGAAATTCGCGCCCTCGGCGTCGGCGTCTTCGAAATTTGTGAGGGTGAGCGATGCGCGCCCGAAGTCGGTACTCGTGAGGACGCAGCGGGAAAAATCAGTTCCCGTAAGAACCGACTCCCGTAGGTTGAGCCAGGGGAGCCGAAGACCAGAAAGATTCTCTCCCTCAATGTGCGCCCGCTTGCCCTGGGGCTCACGTCGGGAGAACCGTTCGTGGGCTCGGAGAACCTCCACGAACTCTTGGGCAGTCAGCATTTTGCCGCTAGAGCGCCGGATAGACCAACCATCACAACTAACCAAACCTGTTCACGGGGAACTCCCGAAAGATGGCGCCCCGACGCTAGAAATACCACCATTAGTAATAGGGGCTTCGAGTAAAATTCGAATTAAGATGGCGGCAATCCAAAACAAGAGCGAATGAGGCGGAATCACGAAAATGCCTGGAAAACAGCCACCTAAGGGGTCCTACATCATCGATGCCGGCTGGATTTTGGCCCACGGCGACAGCGGCTCCTACCTCGTATCGGGTGGATCGATCCGGGTGAAAGACGACCGGATTGTTGAGGTCACCACAGAACCCTTGGAGGGGGATGGGCCGCGCCTGTCTCTGCCGGATCAGCTTCTTATGCCGGGATTGATTAGCGGGCATACCCATGTTGCGAGCGCGACGCCGACCCGCGGCCTGATCGAAGGCGGTCGATCCTATTCCCGCCCGATCAAATTAATGGATCAGTTGTCGGATCAAGAGCTGGACGACCTGACGGCTTTCAATCTCGCAGAGGTGCTGAAAGCCGGGTGTACCACACAGGTCGAAATGAGCCTCAGTCTGCGGCAGGCGGAGGCATATGTTCGCGTGGCAGGCGCCTGGGGTGCCCGCGGTTATCCCGGTGGGATGATCCCCGGGACGTCGCGGCTCGACAGCATCTGGTTTCGAGACGACGATCAGGCGTTGTTCGACTCCGTTCCCGGAACATTGGAAGAGATTGCAGCAAACCTCGAGTTCGGGAAAAAGTACTTGAACGCGCACGAGGGCCGCATCATGCCGATGATGGCGCCCCATGCGACGGATACCCACACCGACGAAACGATGTCGGCCATCGTCGAAGCGGCGGACGAGTTGGGCACAGGCATCCATATTCATTTGTCTCAACGGGAGTCCGAGACAGCTGCTGTTCGACGTCTCCACGACGGGATGTCGCCGGCTCAATGGTTGGAGAAGCTCGGCGCATTCAAAGGGCCCTTCTTTGGCGCGCACATGATGGCATTGGACTGGGACACCGATCCGGAAATCCTTAAGAGAAACGCGGCGGTCTATGCTCATTGCCCGTCAGCCGGCGGGGCCGGGGGCGCGACGCAACCCTACCCCGAGGCTTTGGCCGCGGGCATCGCAACCAATATCGCGATCGACACCCACTCGAACGACCTAATCGAAAATATCAAGTTGGCCGTAATCGCGGGTAAGACACGCGCCAAGTTGGTTGATGCCCCCTTGCCAACGATTTGGGCGGCGGTCGACGGCGCTACGGTCGTGGCGGCCGATGGGCTTCGGCGCCCTGATCTCGGGCGCATTGCTGTCGGTGCTAAGGCCGACTTTATCTCCTTGGATCTATCTGATTGGTTGGTTGGGTCAGGGGCGCTGCCGCCGGAGCCACTGAACAACCTCCTCTATGCCAACGGGTCGATCGTTCGACATGTCGCGGTGGACGGTCGTTTTCTCGTCTTCGACGGTGATCTGACGGTTGCGAAAGAAGATGACGTCTTGGCCCGCGGCGCGGTGGTTCACAAGAAGCTTTGGAAACAGCTCAGCGACGAAGGATGGTTCACGCCGACGCCACGGTGAGACGACGGATGTCGAGCGGTCAATCACCGAACTTGACTCCCACCATCTGCGCCATGTGACAATGACCTCGACGGTTCCCCGCAAGGGGTGAAAAGGGAACACGGTGCGGCCTAGGCCAATACCGTGGCTGCCCCCGCAACTGTGAGCGGTGAGTCCACGTCCATTCTAGCCACTGGGAATACCGGGAAGGCAGGGCGCGAGGCTTAGACCCGCAAGCCAGGAGACCTGCCGTCGCCGTCATCCATCCGTCGATCGGGGCGCTCGGTGGTGCGGATTTCCGTAGCGGTGACGACGATTGTACGTCGTAGCCGTGGGTCCGTGAGATGGAAGCATCTGCTTTTTCGGTATCGGAATCGTCCCGATTAGGGGTGCTGTATCTCTGTGCGGCCTTCGATGTTGCGAGCGTGCGCCACGTTCAACGCTTCGGAGAAAATCATGAAAAACACGACAACACTGAAGGCGCTCACCCTGAGCGTCCTCGCTGCTAGCGCGGCGACACCGGTGGGCGCGCAGTCGCTCCTCCCCGAAACGGTCGTCACGGCGACCCGCTTGTTTACGCCTCGCGATGAGGTGGCAAGTTCGGTCACGGTCATCACGCGTGCCGACATCGAAGCCAAGCAACAGGACACCCTTGTCGATGTCTTGTCGTCGGTACCGGGGTTGAGGGTGGTGCAATCTGGCGGGTTGGGAAAGCAGACGTCGGTTTTCTCGCGCGGCAGCAATAGCAATCACACGCTCATTCTCGTCGACGGGATCGAGATCAGTGATTCCAGCACGCCGAACGGTGCTTTCAATCTTGCGCACCTGCTGACCAGCGATATCGAGCGGGTGGAAGTGGTTCGTGGTCCTCAAGGCACGCTGTTTGGCTCCGACGCGATTGGCGCCGTCGTCAACATCACGACCACACTGGGGGCCGGTCCGGCGCAGTATCTTGCCCAATTGGAGGCCGGTTCGTTTGACACGGCGGGTGGCGCCCTGAAAGCCACAGGAAGCAGTGGAAAGCTTCGCTACGCGTTCGGGACAAGTTATCTCGACAGCGACGGCGAGAGCGTCAGTCCCGCTCGCATCCGTGCCCTTCAAGCCGGCGCAACCGAGGAAGATGACGGCTACACCCATAAGTCCTTCTCTATGCGCCTTGGCTATGATCTCGCGGCGGGAATCGACATCGGTCTGACGGTGCATCACATCCGGACCAGAGTCGAAACGGATCAGCCGATTGAAGACCCCGACGCGTACGAACGAACCCGTCAGTGGTTCGGCCGCGCCGATGCGCGCTTCGACCTCTTTGGCGGCCTTGTCGAATCGAACGCGGCAGTATCGTTTACGCGGCACAACCGGGATTCTTTCAATGTGCCGGGGATCGCCAACACCTTGCAGCGAACCGATGGGCAAGGTGATAAGGAAAAAGTTGAGATCCAAAACAACTATCTTGGGCTCGATGATCACATTCTGACGCTTGGGCTTGAGAGCGAGCTAGACACCCTCCGCAACACCCAGTTCTCGAACTTCAGCGGTTTCACCATTCAAGGAAGCACGAAGGCCGATGCGCGCACCAACGCGGTGTTCGTTCAAGATCAGTTTTCGTTCAACGAACGGGTGTTCGGCACGCTCGGTGTCCGCTACGACGAGCACGATACGTTGGGCTCAAAAGTGACGTATCGCTTCGCCCCGGTGGTTGCATTTCCCGATCGAGGGTTGCGCCTGAAAGGCTCGGTGGGAACCGGGTTTCGGGCCCCCGCTTTGTTCCAATTGTTCGGCAATACGCGCAGCAGCAACGGTGGCACCTTTACCGGCGATCCGAACCTCCGTCCCGAAGAGAGCACGGGCTGGGAAGTCGGGTTCGAACAAAGCCTCCGGGGCGGCAACCTCATTGTCGGGTCGACCTATTTCGATCAGGAAATCAAGAACCTCTTGGAAACCAAGTTCACCGGCAACGATTCGACGGTCATCAATCTCAAACGGGCCGACATATTCGGTTTTGAAACCTTCATTGCGGTGCGATTGTCGCCGCGATGGACGGTGCGCCTCGATCACACGTTCACCCGGGCGGAAGACAAAAGCACCGGGAACGACTTGCGTCGGCGACCCAAACAAAAGTTCGACCTCGACGTGCGCCATCAAGCGACGGATCGCCTTTTGCTCGTCGGCGCGTTGCGATTCGTAGGTTCCGGCAAAGATGTGTCCGGGAATCCCCTTGCATCGTCTCAAGAGATTCACAAGGGCAGCCATACGCTGGTCGATTTTTCGGCGTCTCTCGATGTGAATGCGAGAACTGAAGTATTCGGCCGGGTCGACAACGTGCTGAACCGGAAGTTTGAGACCGCCGACGGACTTGCGGGGCCCAGTCGCGGGGTCTTCGTGGGCGCCCGGGTACGGTTCTAGTCATGGGTAGGCGATGGATTTGGGTGCATGTTGCCGCTGTGGTGGGCACCCTTGCCATCGCGCCCTCTCTAGTAACGGCAGGTTCAGCAAAGAGAGTTGTTTCGATCAATTTGTGTGCGGATCAACTTCTGGTCCTTCTTGCCGATCCCGATGTCTTGCGTTCAGTGACGTTCTTGTCGGCGCGCCCGTCTCAATCTTACGTGGCCGACCGCGTCGACAGCATTCCGGTCAATCACGGCGAGGCGGAAGAGATTCTCGCGATGCAACCGGATCTCGTCGTGGCCGGTCGGTTCGCGGCGCGGCCCGCTGTCAGGATGTTGGCGCGTCTTGGCGTGCCCGTATTGGATTTGCCGATTCCCAACACCTTCGAAGAAATACGGCGTCAGATCACGTTGCTTTCGGACTCCTTGGGCGTCCAAGCCAAAGGGGCCGCGATGATCAAAAAAATGAACCGGCAACTGGCGGCGGTCGATGTGCCGCCCGGACCGGCGCCGCGCGCACTTGTGCTGGGGGTTCGCGGATTTACCAGTGGTCCAGGAAGCTTGGTCCACGAGGTTCTCACGGCAGCGGGGCTTCATAACGTGGCTGGCGATCTCGGGATAGGGGGCTTTGGTCGGGTGGACCTAGAGGAAATCATCGCCGTCGACCCCGACGTGATTGTTCTCAATCAGTTGGCGGATGGCGCCCCGTCGCTTGCGGAGAAGGTGCTGGAACATCCGGCGCTCCGTCACTTTGACGGCAAAATCATTCGCATGAATCCCACCCTGTGGACGTGCGGCGGTCCGTACACGGTGCAGGCCGTCGAATTCCTGGCTAAGGCAGTGCGATGACAATGCGCCCGATCGCCGCGCACCCGTCGCGGATTGCCCTGCGCGACACCACTCTGATGCTTACGCTTTCTGTGCTGGTCCTCCTATTGGGGATCGCGTCGGTCGTGATAGGCCGGGTCCCACTGGCGTTCCTGAGCACGATCCATGAGGTGGTGGCGGGTGAACGGACAACGGATGCCCTGATTCTGGCGGAAATACGCGCGCCGCGTGCCATCCTCGCGGCCATGGTAGGGGCGACGCTGGGTTGCGCGGGTGCGGCCATGCAGGGGCTGCTCCGGAATCCGCTGGCCGAACCAGGGATCCTCGGCGTTTCGGCGTCGGCCGGTCTTGGTGCGGTGATCGTGCTCTATTTTGGATTGGCACAGACCTTCGGCATGGCGCTGCCCATTGGCGGTATGGTCGGCGCGCTGATGGCGGTTTTGCTCATCTACGTTATGTCCGGGCGGGATGCGAGCATCCTAACCTTGATTCTGGCCGGGGTCGCGCTCAACGCGTTTGCCGCGGCACTGACGTCACTTGCGCTCAATCTCGCGCCGAGCCCCTACGCCGCGCTTGAGATCGTTTTCTGGCTACTGGGGTCGCTAGCCGATCGCTCTTTTGAACACGTGGGCGTTGCCCTGCCGCTGATGGTTTTTGGTGGTGCCTTGTTCATTGGCACCGGAAAGGCGCTCGATGCTTTATCGCTGGGTGAGGATGTTGCCCGGTCGCTTGGGGTCAATCTTCGCATGGTGCGCGCGCGCCTGATCGTTGGGACCGCACTGGCCGTCGGTGCCGCCGTATCGGTGTCGGGGGCCGTTGGGTTTGTCGGCCTTGTGGTACCCCATTTGTTGCGCCCCATGGTCGGGCACGAGCCGGGTCGGCTGTTGCTGCCAAGCGCGCTGGGTGGTGCCGCGCTGGTGCTTGCGGCCGACATCGCAACAAGACTGATCCCTGTCGAACCCGACCTGCAACTTGGGGTCGTCACGGCCATCGTCGGAGCGCCCTTCTTTTTGTACCTCCTGCTCTACATTCGGCGGACCATGCGATGACCGCAATTGATGCAACGGGCATCGCCGTCCGACTTGGTACAGAGCAGGTCTTGTATGACGTCGCCCTGCGCGGCGAGCTGGGACGCTTCGTCGGATTGATCGGTCCGAATGGGTCGGGCAAGACAACGTTGCTGCGTTCTCTGGCCGGATTGCAACGGTTGGACGCCGGGCGCGTATCGATCATCGGTCGGTCCCTTTTCGACATGACGGATACCGATCGTGCGCGTGCGATGTCTTATTTGCCGCAAGGAACCGAAGTGCATTGGCCCCTCGTGGTGGAGCGCCTTGTGGCCCTCGGACGCTTGCCGACCCTCGACACTTGGCGTGGGTTGCGCGGGCCTGACTTCGATGCCGTTGCGCAGGTGTTGGAAAGCGTCGATGCGGCGCACCTCAGAGCGCGTGTAGTCTCGACGCTATCAACCGGCGAACGAGCGCGCGTTCTCTTGGCGCGAGCCCTTGCGAGCAATCCGCGCGTCTTATTGGCGGATGAGCCGGTGGCGTCGCTGGATCTCAGCCACCAGCTTCTTGTTCTGGACGTGATTCATCGTCTATGCGCCCAAGGCATGACGGCTGTTGTCGTCTTTCATGATCTGAGCCTTGCGGCGCGGTACTGCAGCCATCTGGTGTTGCTGCATCAGGGGCGCGTCTTTGCGGAGGGAACTGCGGCTACCGTTCTGTCGGGCGATACCCTGCGCGAGACCTACGGGGTAGAGGCAGCACTCTCCAATGACTTGGGCGTCCCGCAGGTTGTCACCTACGGGCGCCTTGAGCCGAACGGCGATGGGGATGGAACCCGGCCATGAGAGGGTTAGGGGCAGCTCTTAGTATTTCGCTCGCAGCGCATATTGCTTTGGCTGCCGGCGCCTACGTCGGGTGGCCGGGTGCCGTTCATACGGATCAACCCGCGCCCATTTATGCGGAGTTGGTCTACGAGAATCCTGCTGATGTCTCATTTCGGCTAGAGACGACGCGGATCATTCCTTTGCCGGAGGATACGCCGGGATCCGTACAACCATCGGCTGACGCCATCGCCACGGCATTTGTTTTCGATAAGGGTTCCGCGGCGAAGGCGCCTCCAGGACCGGACCGCTTGGTGGAGACGGCACGGCCAGAAACCCCGCCTGCCGAGCCGCAAAACACTGTTGTTTCGGTACGGCCCGCGTTAGCCGCCACGTCTCGCCATTTCAAAGCGCGCCCTAGTCTCAAACCGCCGGTTCCCCCGCGGCCATCCGTCGTGCCTAAGGCCAGCAACGACCACATCGTTGAAATGGAAACGGCCAGGCGGATGTTGCCACAAGAGGCGCGGAGACCCGATCAAACGACATCCTCGGGGGTCACTGGCGACCGCCAGGAAGAGGTTGCGCGGCCCCAAAAGGTTGCCGTGCTTCCCGATCGTGCGGGCGCACCGCCCCCGGGAAACCAAACCAGTGAACCGCAATATGCGGCGCCCGCACTGGGCAACGAGCCGCCCAAATACCCGCTCGCCGCCCGCCGTCGCGGGATGGCAGGCCGGGTGGTGATCGAGGCCGTGGTTGATCGCTCTGGTCGGATCGCGACAGCTGCGGTTGCCGTCTCAAGCGGTCATCGTCTCCTGGACCGCACGGCACTTCGTGCCGTCCGCAATTGGGCATTCCAACCGGCGACGCGCGGTGGCCGAGCGGTCGGTGCAACCATTTCTATTCCGATCACCTTCAAGCTGGAGACGACAACCTTCGTTGCGCAGGAGTAGTCATTTCGCGACCTGGCGGTGACGGGGCCGAGTGTCACCGTTAGTCTGCAGGGACTGATAGACGCGAATTCGGGAGAGAATCTGTGCATGTAGGCCTTGGCGACTCTGTCGCGCGAGCGGAAGACGATCGATTGCTGTCCGGGCGCGGTCGCTACACCGACGACCACATCCTTCGCGGTGAAGCGCGCGGTGTGGTTTTGCGCTCTCCCCATGCCGCCGCAAAGATCAACGAGATCGACACCAGCCCCGCACTCGCGATAGCGGGCGTTCTGGCCGTGTTCACCGGTGCCGATATTGTTGCCGCCGGTATTGGGTCGGCGGGGTCGATGGCGGAGTACGCCCGCCCCGACGGCAGCCCCATGTTTAAGGCGACTCGATCTGTCTTGGTTGCGGACGGACAGGTTCGCCACGTCGGTGACCCTGTTGCGTTTGTCGTCGCCGAAACCTTTGATGCAGCGCGCCTCGGCGCTGAAGCGATCGCGGTCGATTACGAACCGTTGGCGGCGGTAACCGATCCGATTGCGGCTTTGGAACCGGACGCGCCGTCCGTATGGGAAGCATGCCCCGACAACACGTCGTTCTTGTTCCAAGCAGGCGATGAGAAGGCTGTCGAGGATGCTTTCGCGCAGGCGGATCATGTGACGCGGCTGGACCTCGTGATTAACCGCGTGTCGGCCGCACCGATGGAGCCACGCTCGGCTGTAGCTGATTTCGATCCCGCGGATGATCGACTTACGTTGTTTTGCGGCGTACAGAACCCCCACATCATGCGCCGGATACTGGCGCGGCAATACTTGAACATCCCCGAGACCAAGCTGCGCATGGTCAGCCCCGACATGGGCGGTGCTTTTGGGATGCGGTCGACGCCGTATCCCGAGTTGGCGCTGGTGCTCCATGCTGCGCGCGTGCTCGGGGGGCCGGTGCGCTGGACGATCGATCGATCCGAGGCGTTCGTTGCCGACGATCAAGCGCGTGACAATAGAACCACCGGCGAATTGGCGCTGAACAACGACGGCACGTTTCTGGCGCTGCGCGTTCGCACCGTGGTGTCGATGGGTGCCTACGTGTCGATGGGTGGCGCGGGTCCGGCGACGATGAATATCGGCGGTCTTGCCGGCGTCTATCGCACACCAGCTATTCACGTCGCGGTGCGCGGCGTGTTGACCAACACGCCGTCGACATCAGCGTACCGCGGGGCCGGGCGCCCTGAAGCGTCGTACGTCATCGAACGTCTGATCGATACGGCCGCGCGCGATCTGAAGATAGATCACGTGGAACTGCGGCGGCGCAACACGATCTCGCCTGAAGAAATGCCGTTCAAAACCGGTCTCGTGTTCACCTACGATTGCGGTGCCTTCGAGGAAAATATGGACCGCGCCCTGGCGGCAATCGATCATGCGGGCTATGCGGCCCGCGCCGCGGAGTCCTCGGCACGCGGCATGTTGCGCGGTTTCGGGTTGGCCAACGTGATTGAGCGCGCGGCAGCACTGGGCGAGGAGACCGCAGAAATCCGCTTTGATCCATCAGGGGGCGTAACCCTGCTGATGGGCACTCACTCCCACGGGCAGGGCCACGAAACCGTCTTCAAACAAATGCTGTCCGGCAAACTCGGACTAGGGTTCGACGAAGTTCGGTATGTCCAAGGCGACACCGATCTCGTCGCCCATGGTTTCGGCACATTTGGATCCCGGTCCTCGGGGCTTGGCGGGGCCGCGCTCGAACGCGCCGCAGACAAGGTCATTGAGAAATGCCGGCAGATTGTCGCGCATGCATTTGAGGCCGATCCGGCGGATATCGAGCACGAGACAGGCGTGTTCACGGTCGCCGGCACTGATCGACAGATGACGTTGATGGATGCGGCGAAGATGGCCTATGCCGCCTCTAAACTGCCCCCGGGCATGGAGCCCGGGCTTCACGAACGCGCGGCTTTTGTGCCGACCGGCGCAACTTTCCCCAATGGATGCCATGTCTGCGAAGTAGAGATCGACCCGGAAGACGGAACGACGCGGATCGTCCGATACATGGTCGTTGACGATGTCGGTACGGTCATGAACCCGCTCCTTCTCAAGGGACAAATTCACGGCGGGATCGCCCAAGGCGTGGGCCAGATATTGATGGAGGATATTGCTTGGGACCCGGATACCGCGCAGCAGTTGTCGGGTTCCTTCATGGACTACTGCATGCCGCGGGCTCTCGATCTTCCGATGTTTGATGTCCTAAGCAATCCTGTCCCCACGAAACTGAACCCGCTGGGGATCAAGGGTGCGGGCGAGGCGGGAACCGTTGGTGCGATGCCGTGCGTGATGAATGCGATTGTTGACGCCCTTGGTCAGCGGAGTATCCACCACCTGGACATGCCGGCCACACCGCATCGCGTTTGGCAAGCACTGAACAAGCGCTAGAGCATCCCATCAAGGCCCGGGAAATGCCTAAACACGGATCGATTGTTTATCTCGGACCACGCTCCCCTTTTGCCGAATCGGTGTTGGAAAACGCTGCGGGCATCGGGCATCGTCCGGCCGCGGTTACTGGCGATGAAGCCGACCTTTCCGTCCTAGAGGCGGGGTCGCTCGGCGACACGTGCGTGGTTGACCCCGGTCTTCACCCGGTCGATGCCGGTGGGAAAAGTCATGCCGCATTTGATTTTATCGATCGGGCGCTGCCGATTCTCAAAGACCGCGTCCGAGTGGTTCTTCTTTCGTCCTGCCACGTTTTTGCGGGCGATCACTCCCTCTCGTCGGCGCAGGCCACTCGCGCGCCACAGTCAGATTACGGACGTCGCCTGGTGGCCCTCGAAGATCGGGTGCTGGCGCGCGGTGAACATGGTCTCGTCTTGCGCCTGGGTCGGGTGTTGAGCGCTGCGGACCCTTTGGTGCTGCGATGGTGGAATGGCTTGAAGGAAGGTGTTGCGGTTCATCCGCCGGCTCAGGGACGCTGTGCGCCGTTGGGCGTCGAGAGCGCGGTTCGCGCGCTGATGGCGCTGCTCGATGTGGCCGGGCCGGCGACCTACCAAGTCAGTGCGCCGGATGAGGTGACGTACCTTGAGATCGCACAGCAGTTGTCTGAGGCGATGAAACTTCGCGGCAACCGGGTTGTCGCTTCGGCGATCGACCCGTCAGCTATGGACCTAGAGAGCTGGCCCTCACACGTCTCGATGCAGACGACCCCGGACCTTCTCGTGCGCCCACCGGCGTCCTCGAACGCCGTTCTTCAGGCGGTCATTCGAACGTTGTCGGCATAATGGGCTTGGCACGCCCAAGCGCGCGACCCTAGGCGAGAAGGCACTCGTCGGCCGCCGGGGCTATCGGCGTAAAGTCGCTTCCAGCGTGATATTCCGCCCGTTCGAATGTGGTCTGCGGATTCTCTACCGAGTTCAAGTTGACGTAGAAAAGAGTGCGGCTGCGCGGCGAAATGTTGGCGCTCGACCCATGCACAAGATTGCAATGCATGAACAAGACAGATCCGGCGCGGCCAGAGACGGCCTGGATCCCGCCCTTTTCAACCATCTCGCTCAAACGTCGGCTGCTCAGCTTCATCAAGATGTTGCCGGCGGCGTCTTCAACGGGCTCGAATTCGTCAATCAAGCCTTCGTGTTGCGATCCCGGGATGTAAAGAAGCGGCCCGTTGGTCGCATCCATGTCGTCGACAAACACGGTGATCATCATCGCGCGGGGCGCGGGCAGACCATCCACATTGTGCCAGGTCGAGAAATCCTGATGCCAGTCGAAGCCGCCGGTGCCATGGCCGGCGTTATAGTTGAGCCGCGATTGATGAACATAGACGCCTGACCCGATGAGTTGCATCGTTGGTTCAATCAGGCGGGGGTGCCTGCACAGATTTTCCAAGATCGGATTGTAGGCATGGGCGCCGTGCACCATTCGTGCTGTCGAGCCGTTGGCCTCAGGCGTAACGTTTGGGCGGTCTTCCGCAGCTACGCGATCCGCGGCCTCACGTAACACGGCGACTTCTGCTTTTGAGAAGACATCCTCCAGGAGCAACGCGCCCGTCTCTTCATATTGTTTGACCTGGTCACTATCCAACATGGCAACGCACTCCTCGTCTTGATGTATTCTATGGTGCGCCCGGCAGGATTCGAACCTGCGGCCCCAGGATTAGGAATCCTGTGCTCTATCCGACTGAGCTACGGGCGCCCCGGCTTGGTTTCTAGTGTGACGGGTTAGGGCCGTCAAATAGTGCGGGTATCGGGTGGCGCCGAATTGGTGAAGGGATCAGAAGCGGTATGAGAGAACGCCTCCAAGGGAATTTTGAGTGGCTGCGTCAGCCGAGGCGCATGGCGATCCTGGTATTCATGGCGTTGGCGTTGGTCTCAACGGGATGCTCCACCAATCCGGCGACGGGCGAATCGGCTTTTACGTTGTTCATGTCGCCTGCGGACGAGGTTCGTGTTGGTGCACAAGAGCACCCCAAGATTCTGGCGAGGTTTGGCGGCGTCTATGACGATCCAGATCTCGGCGGCTATGTCGCAGAGATTGGCGGCAGGCTCGTGGCCAACTCGGAAATGCCCAATTTCCCGTTCACCTTTACGGTCCTCAATTCGCCCGAGGTCAACGCATTCGCTGTGCCGGGCGGCTACGTCTACGTCACACGAGGGCTGCTGGCGTTGGCCAATAGCGAGGCGGAACTGGCAGGCGTGATCGGCCACGAGATCGGGCATGTTGTTGCCCGCCATACCGCGCAACGCTACAGCCAAGCCGTGGCAGCGGGAGTTGGTGCCGCAGTATTGGGGGCGGTTGTTGGCGGCGATGCGCAACAGCTCGCGCAGTTGGGCAGCGAGTTGTATCTGGCAGGGTTCTCGCGCGAACAAGAGTTCCAGGCCGACCAGCTCGGCGTGCGTTATCTCGCGAATGCGGGTTATGAGTCCTACGCGATGGCTGGGTTTCTCGAGCAGTTGACCCGAAACAAGTCGCTTCAAGAACAAATCCTTGACGATGACCTGCCTGACGCCGATTTTTTTTCGACCCATCCCAATACGCCGGATCGAGTCGCCCGCGCCCGGGCGGCCGGCGCTGCGGGTGCTGTACGACGGGACGCCCTCCTGCAGAATATCGCGGGCCTTGTCTTCGGCGATGACCCGGCCCAGGGGCTGGTGCGCGGACGGCGGTTTTCGCACCCCGACCTTGGCCTGACATTCGAGACGCCCCCGGGATTCAAGCTGATCAATACGCAACAGGCCGTTTACGCGCGCAAAAGAAATGCGGCGATCATTCGCTTCGATGCGGTGCGCCGAGATGAGACGCATCCCGATCCGCGCGTCTATTTGACCAAGATTTGGGCGCCGCGATTGCGTCTTGCCAACGTCGAACGGATCACAATTGGTGGACTTCCTGCGGCGACAGCGTCGGCCCAAGTTTCTGGCAGCGTTGACGACTACCGAGGGTCTTTGGACGCTCGGTTTGTCGTGGTCCAGTTTCCTGACAACAAGCTCTATCGGCTCTTGTTTCTGTCATTGCCGCTAAGTACGGCGGGGCTTGAGACCGATTTTCAGCGCATGACGTTTTCGCTGCGAACGCTGTCCGCTGCCGAGATCGCACAGTTGGTTCCGCTAACCGTTGAGGTGCTTGATGTACGACCAGGAGCAACGACGGAGTCGCTTGCCGCCGGTCTGCCGTTCTCGGACCTGAAGGTTGAGCGATTTCGGGTGCTCAACGGGTTCAATCCGGGCGATCAGCCGGTCCCCGGTGAGAAGGTCAAGATTATTGCCGAATGACGCGGACTTGCTAGACCTCAATCCACTCCGTGGCCGATCCGTCCGGCAAGAAACACGCTGCGGCTAAGCGACCATCAAAGCCGCATCCTGCATCTACGGTGGCCGTCCATTGGGTCATGGCAAGTCCCTCGTGCCGCCTGTCGTAGCCGCGGACGATCATTTTGACCTCGCCGTAGGCACTATCGATCGCGCTGAAATATCCAGAACCCCACCAAAGCGTGTCGCCTTGCTGCGACAGGGGGCGGTGCGGGTCCAGGCCGGCATGAACCAACAGAACTTTGCCGTTTTCTGTGAAGGCGGCACGTTTGACGCTGTTCAGAAGTTCGTCGTGACCCGGCCGTCGTTGGATGCTTGTGCGAAGCGCGTTGGTCCATCGGGTTATGGCAACGGCGCCCTCACCCATGAGCGAGCGGGCTTCATCGGTTCTACCGCCGTAGGCCATGAGCGTGGCTTCAACGCCCTGTTCGATCATCCACTCGAGCACCTCGGGGGGATTGGGTGCAAACTGAATCTGTAGAAGCTTGGTCCACATCTCCTCTTGCGACCCGCGGAGGTAGACGAAGTCTTCGGGCTCCATGCCTGGTGTAAACATCGCGCGACGGAAGCGAAGAACTTCGTCGAGCGTTTCGACGATTTCCGAACCGTGCCCGATGAGGTTACCGAGATAGACGAAGCGATCGCCACGCGCGGTGCGGGCACTGATCTCGTGATGGAGGTTCTTGAGCCTTGTTGCGTCACCGTGGACAGCGCCGATCGCCCATACTCGGCGGACCGCCGTGAGTTTTGCGTAAACGTCGCTATCTACGTCGATCATTCGTTCGACGCCGGACCGTTCAAGGAACCCTCCACCCGATCGCGTTATCCGCTGTCATCTTGACGGAACTAGGCTGCCTGCAGGACCTTTTGCAACCGGTCCTGGGCTGTATCCTCATCGATCTTGTCGACCGCCGCGACCTCGCGAACCAACCGATCGAGCGCCAATTCATAAATTTGCCGCTCGCTGTACGATTGTTCGGGCTGATTGGCGTTGCGATGAAGGTCACGGATCACTTCAGCGATGGAAATCGGATCGCCGGAGTTGATCTTTAATTCGTAGTCTTGGGCGCGCCGACTCCACATTGTCCTCTTGATTCGGGCGCGGCCCTTTAAGGTCGTCATCGCGTCTTCCATCACCTTTGGCGTTGCGAGCTTGCGCATCCCAGTAGCTTCGACCTTGCCGACCGGGACCCTCAAAATCATTTTGTCCTTCTCAAATTCCACCACAAACATTTCGAGGTGAATGCCGGACACTTCTCTGTCCTCGATCGCCGTGATCTTGCCGACGCCGTGCGTTGGATAAACGACGTAGTCGTTCACGGAGAACGGCAGCTGTTTCCGCTTTGCCTTTTTTTCGGTCTTCTTTGGCGTCACTTTTACTCCGCTTTGGGTCGGCTGTTGGGGACTCGGCGCGCTGGCGCGTTGTGGAGAAGCACTAGGTTTGTCTTTCGGCGCTGCTTTTTTGGCAGCAGGAGAGCCAGCAGGTTTGGCGGCCGCGGCCTTCTTGTTCGGCTTTGGCTTTGCCGCAGCTTTCTTTTTGGGTTTGGCCATCTCCGC